>JAFVQN010000128.1 GCA_017504805.1 Akkermansia sp.
AACAAGATTTTTTCGCTCACTTTTCGCTCACCGACTCGCTCAGTTTTCGCTCAAAGTGATGCGCTAAATTAGCTCAACACCGCCACATAAATCAAGTAAAATCAACACTTGCGCTAAACAGCGCAAAACAAGCAAACAGCCCCGACGGGAATCGAACCCATATCTGCCCTTTAGGAGAGGGCCGTTCTATCCATTGAACTACGAGGCCGGCTCAGACTGGCGAGAAGGATTTAACACAAATTTGCCCGAAAAGGCAAGTAAAAGCCTTGGGCAACTGTGTCAGCATGCACCAAACGCAGCGCGGACCTGCTGCAGGTGCTCCGCACTGAGAGCCGGCTGAAGCTCCGGCAGCATGCGGTCAAAGTACTCAGCAGGGGTCCAGCCATGCAGGGGCTGGGGGGTGGGTTTCTCAAATGCCCAGGTGGGAATGGGCAGCGCAAGATCGATGATTACCGGAGCCAGCGGTGCCATGCGGCACAGTGATTCAGCCACCTCGGCAGCCAGTGCAGGCTGGGCTTCCAGCACCCGCAGCAGGAAGGAACAGCTGAGGCGGTTGGGGGTGGTCACCAGGTCATCCACAAGTTCCGCCAGTCGCTCAGCGGGCAGGTCCAGCACGGGCTGCAGCAGGGGTAACACGCGCATGTCTGCCAGGCTGAGCACGGCATCGAGCAGAGTGGCGGGGCAGAATTCATCGCGGACCAGCCGGCTGACCAGTTCTGCCACACCGGCAAGGGGTTCCTCCGGGCCAGGCTGGGCCAGCGTGGCCACGTAGGTGGCGGCCTTGCGGCTCAGTGCATCATCCGGTTCATTGGTGGCGTAGGGAACCAGGGATTTCCACCCCTCACCTTTGCGCCCGGTGATGAAGCGGGAGAGCTGAACCAGGCTGCTGCGACGGGCTGCAACCGTGGTGCGGCTGGCAAAAATATCGTAGATATCAAAGTTTTCCTCCAGTTTTTCCTCATCGTTGCTGGCCATGAGGCCGCAGGCCATCATGGTCAAGGGCCACTGGTCGGCGCCGATTTCGAGCACGCGGACCGGGTCATGAGCCATGGCCGCGAGGCGCTCCAGCTCTGAGAGTCCGGTGTAGTTATCCTGGTACAGCCCCATGATTGCAAATCAGAATCCAGGGTTGAACTCCACAGGCGCCACTTCCGGGGTGTCACCAAAGGGCGATTCAAAGGGATTGGCCTTATCCTCAGGCTTGGCCACGGGCTCCACGGGTGAGGGGGCATCCACATCCAGCAGGGTGAGACGCATCTCCACAGTCTTATCCGTCACCAGTGCGCTGGTGGGGCACTTGGCCTTGCACTGCTCATACCAGGTGCGCGCGGCGTCCTTATCTCCCTTTTCCTTGGACAAGTCACCCAGCATGAGGTATGCGAGGGCGCTGTACGGGTTCTGCTCCATCTGGGTGATGCGAGTCCAGGCGGGCATGGAATCCTTACCTTGCTGCAGCTGGTAGGTGGCCATGGCTGCGAGGGCGCGAGCCTTCAGGGGAACAGGGGCGCTGCTGGCGGCCACCTTTTCGAGAGCGGCAATACCTGCTTCCTCACCCCTGGCGATGAGGGAAAGCCCGTTGAGCAGCTCAGCCGTAATGGCGGAGGGAGTGCTGGCAAAATCCTGCTGGAGTGCCTGGATGGCCGCCGCATCAAATTCTTCTGCAGAGGCAGAGCCATTGCCGGGGGAGGTGATTTTCATGACCTGCACCACCTGGGCAGCGGCCTCCTGCCGCATATCGTTGCGGTGGGAGAAGAAGGCAATCACCGCACCAGCCACGACACCGAGGGTAATGCCACCCCACATGAGTTTCTTGTAGTGAGCATTGAGAAACTGCTCATGCCTGGATGGCCCGATGGCAATCTCACCAATAGCCTTGATCTCCTCCGGGGAGAGCGGCATGATATCCTCGTTCGTCTTGCTGTTTGTATCCATATAGTCAGTGGTAAAGTTTATCTGTAATAGCGGGTCAGGTTGCGCACGCGCTCCAGATCAAAGTAGTTATTGAAGCCCAGGTTGTGGTATATTTCCAGCGTGGCCTTGGAGCGGTTGAGGGTGTAGAAGTGGATACCGTCCACCTCGTCATCAAGCAATTCGCTGCACTGGTTGCTGGCATAGTTGATGCCGATGCGTTCGATGGAGGCCTTGTCGCCGCCGGCGCGGAGCATTGCCTTGAGCAGGCGTGCCGGGAAATTGGTACCGGCAGAAAGCTCAGCCATGCGGTTCATGCTGGAAATGGAGGTCACCGGCATGATACCCGCAATAATGGGTACGTTGATATCCATGATACGGCAGCGGTCGCGGAAATCAAAGAAGGCGTGGTTATCGAAGAAGAGCTGGGTGCAGATGTAGTCGGCGCCTTCATCGACCTTGGCCTTCAGGAAATCCATTTCCTTGATGCGGTTGCGGGAATCGGGGTGACCCTCGGGGAAACCGGCCACACCCAGGGTCAGACGCTGAGGCAGACGCTGGCGGTCCTCCCACCGGCGGATGAAGCGCAGCAGGTCAGCTGCGTGGCGGAAAGCATCATCTGCGGGGGTATATTCACGGTTGCGGGGAGGGTCACCGCGCAGCACCATGATGGCGCTGGCTCCGGCACCGATGTATCCTTCCAGGATTTCCTCGATTTCTGACTCCGTGTGTCCTACGCAGGTCAGATGCGGTACGGTGGGGATACCGCGGCTCTGCATATCATGCACCAAGGCACGGGTCAACCCTCGGGAACTACCGCCGGCCCCGTAGGTCACGCTCACAAAACTGGGGTGAAATTCCTGGAGCTTCACCACAGTTTCCAGCAGAGATGATGCGCCCTCCGTCGTCTTAGGCGGAAAAAACTCGAATGAAAAGCTGGGAGAGCGGTCAAAGAGCGTCTTCATCTTCCGGTCTTACGGTACAGGGGTTAACACAGCTTCAATTTCCGGCATCCTGGTGGAATCCTGTGCGGGGAGCTGGGCTTCGTAACTACTTGCCCGCAATTCGCTTCCACTCAGGAAGGGCGAAACAATCACCCTGTCACCCACGCGGGGAACCCGGTTGGCCTCCACCGCCGGATCCTGCACACCGCCGAAAGAAACCTGCTTCAGAGCTGCCGTATACTGCCCGGATTCCTTATCCCGGCCATCCACCGTGGCTTCACACACGATATAATCACCCCGCTGCAGGGCAATCTCCAGCCCCTCGTGTACCGGAGTGTTGCCGCTGGCTTTGAAAAGAATCACGGCGCAGTCCTGCAGATAGGCTGTCACCGAGCCGACGGTGGTGTTATGAGCGGTGGCTTCCTCCACAGCAGCGGCAGCCTGCTCGATTTCCTGGCGGCGCTTGACAGAGGCAATCACGCTGCTTTCTTCAGCCGCTGTCAGATCTGCCTCATTTTTTCTGGACTCCTGCTCCGCTGCGGCGCGGGCAGCGGCCACCTCAGGCGTCTCGGCATCAGCAGCCATACCGGCCATGCGGGCCTCGTGCTCCTGCTGGCGTTTCTCATACTCATTGATTTTCTGCTGGGTCTGGTACATTTCGTACTGATTCTGACGCGCTGGCAGAAGCACGACAAAGGCATAGAACATCACCCCCACCGTAAGGCTCAGCAAAACAAGAATGGTGACGCGAAATCCGTTCATGCGGTCGAGTATAGCAAAAACAGATTGCTATTCAAGCAAAGAATCTGTCAGAAAATCTGCCCGTTTTTGGCATACAGGCTTGATTTCTGCTTGCAAGTTGGCAGCAGGCGAGATATAAAACAGGTGATACAATGTTGAATCTGCCAAATTCCATCACGCTTTCGCGCATCATCCTGGTCATTGTCTACACGGTGGCCCTGGCCGTGGATGGTAGTGTCTCCCCGCACATCAACGAAGTCACCGGGCACTGGTTCCAGCCCATCTCCACAACCGCCTGCGTTGCACTCTGGGCCTTTGTCATCGCAGCCATCACTGACTTTTTTGACGGTTACCTGGCCCGCAAGTACAACCTGGTTACCAACTTCGGCAAACTGATAGACCCGCTGGCAGACAAGATTCTGGTAAGCGCAGCCTTCATCTATCTCACCGCAGTGGGGGTATGCCCGTTCTGGGTATCCATCCTCATCATCTTCCGTGAGTTCCTGGTGACCGGGCTCCGCCAGCTGGCCGTGGCGAAAGGGGTAGTGATGGCAGCTGACTGGTGCGGCAAGTGGAAGACGGCCGCCCAGCTCACCTACTGCATTGCCTGCATGACCCAGCTGGCATACGGCGGCAACCTGATTGAGCCACTGCGTTCGCTGAGCATCGGCGAGACCGGCTGGTGGTTCCGCGAAATCACCCTCTGGCTCAGCGTCATTCTCACTCTGTGGAGCGGGCTCAACTACTGCATCCAGAGCCGCCACCTGCTGCGCGGCTGATTCCTCCATCCGGACACCCGACATGAAACAGTTCTTCATCTGCCTGAGTGTACTCGCCGGCGCCATCCTGCTGAGCAACTGCCAGCAGAAGCAGTACAAGGCCTACGTACTTATCGAATCCTCCAACCCTGAGGGCGGGGCTGCCTTCAACGTGCGATACAACGGCCGCATGTACAACCGCATGCCTATCATGAACCTGAAGCATTTTGAGAAGTTCAGGTCATTCATGCACGATGACGGCTCCTACGGCGTCGTACTCTACACCCCCAAGGAATACCGCATGCGCCTCTATTCTGAAACAACCCAGAACATGGGAAAGATGCTGCTGCCCGTCCTTGACGGCCTGGCCTACACGCCCATATACATCGACGAAGGCATCCGGGACGGTCAGATTACCATCTGGGGAGGCTTGAACGGCTACGACCTCCGCCGCCTGAGCGAAACACTCGAACCCGTCACCCCGGAGCTGGAAGAAAAGCGCTATCTGGACGATGACCCCCGCCCCCGCCCCGAGCTGCCTGAGCAGGCAGCCCCGGTCAAGGATGAGCACGGCCGCATCATCCCCGAGTTGTATTCCTCCGCCATCCGCACCAAAAAGCAGTGAGTCGTTCTTTCTTCATCATCCTGCTTCTCGTCCTCTGCTCTCTGGTATGGGCCCAGCCGCAGAACCTGGTATTCCGTCTGCCCACGGATAACCGCACCCTGTTCACCAGCGGGGGAGACGACTATTTCATGTACGTCGACCGCAAGTTCGAGGGCGTGGAGTCCACCCCGTGGCAAGGCGGCACCTACGGCATGGTCCGCAATCCGTTCCGCCCGCAGCCCGGCGCACCGGTCATGTTCAGCCGCCTGCACGAAGGGATTGATATCAAACCCATCTACCGTGATGAAAGCGGCGAACCGCAGGACATCGTGCGCCCGATTGCGCCCGGCACCGTGGTACATGCCAGCGCTAACCCGAGGCACAGCAATTACGGCCGCTACGTCGTCATCAGCCACCGGCTCCCGGAAGGCACCATTTACTCGCTCTATGCCCACCTGGCCAGCATCCGCTGCCACGTGGGACAACGGGTCGGAACCGGCAACACCATCGGGCGCCTGGGCTACAGCGGCGTAGGACTCAACAAGAAGCGCGCGCATCTTCACCTGGAAATCGGGCTCATGATTAACAGCCGGTTCGCCGATTTCTACCAGGGCGAAAACAAGCACGGAAACTACAACGGACTCAACCTGGTCGGATTCAACCCCGAGGATGTTCTCAGGCACTGCCGGGACGGCGCCCCGTTCTCCCTGAAAGCCTATTTTGCCACACTGCAGGAACATTACCGCGTGGCAGTCCCCTGCGTGGGCGGCATGGATATCATCCGGCGGCATCCCTTCCTCTATAAAAAGCGCCCCGATGAGAAGCGCCGGCCAGCCTCGCTGGTCATCTCCTTCACCGCAGAAGGGATTCCCATCGGCATCTATCCGTCCGACGAGGAAGTCCACACCCCGAAGGTTGTCTACTGCCGCCCCATGCCCACCGTGCAGCAGAACTGCACCGTAAACCGACTCAAGCACAGCAGCAAGGACGCCGCTCTCACACGCTCCGGGCTGGGATATATCACCACCTTCCTCTGGCTCGAAGGGAAATACCCGCCCACTGCTCAGCACTAAGAAGCCACTCCTCCGCTCACCTCCTACCATGAAGCCTCTCAGCCACCTTTTCATCGCCCTGCTGGCAGCCCCTGCCGCCCTGGCAGACGCCGCCACGGCCAGCCAGTTGCTACGCGAAGGCAGACCCGCCGACGCGATTGACGCCCTGCGGGCAGAGGAATCACCAGAGGCGGCATTCTGGCGCGGGCGTGCGCTGATTGAGCTCGGGCGGCTTCAGGCCGCCGCCACCGAGCTGCGCAAGGTGCCAGGCACCCACGAGCTCTACCCCTATGCAGCCAAGGGGCTCTTATACTGCGCATGGAAAAGCAACCGAGTGGATTTCGCCGTAACCGCCACTCCCATGGCGACCTGCGCCAATGAGGAAATCGCGGCCCTGGCCACCGCCGCACTGGCTGAGCACTGGCTCAGCCAGCCCAAAAGCCAGGACAACACCGCCCTGGAGCGCCTGCGCAGCCTCGCCCCCACGCACCCGGAACTCCGCCCGCTTCTCCGCATCCTCGAAGTAGAGAACCTCCGGCTCCGCGGGGAATTTGACAAAGCCATCGAGCTCTGCCGGGAGCTGGAAAACGACCGCGAGCTCTCCCCCATCATGCGGCAGCGCGTGCGCCTCTCCCTGTCGGAAGTATACTATGCCAAGGAAGAAGCCGGCAGCAAAGCAGCACCAGCCCCGGAATCCCCCCTGCCCCTCATCGGCGAGGAAGCCCCACCGGAGCATTATGACGACGGCAAGGGTGAAGAAACACTGCTGCACTTCATCTCCTCCCACCCGGAATCGCCCCTGCTGGAGGAAGCCTTCCGCCGCCTGCACGTACGCGGGTCTTTTGAAAAAAGCGAATATGCCCGCACCAAGCTCCGAGAATGGTCCGCCGAGCCGCTCAAATCCCGCAGGGCAGCCATGGCACTGCTCATCCAGCAGCACCTGCTCAATCCGGAAGGAGCCACCGATATTCCGCTGGACGTAACCTGCGCCAACACCGCTGCGGCCACCTGCCCCAACGAACCAGCCACCCGTATCCTCCTGTTGGAGCAGACCCGCCGCTTTCTGGAGCGGAAGCAGACCCACGAAGCCCTGCTTTACCTGGGCATGATTCCCGGCAATGACGTACACAAGCAATTCTACGAAACCCAGCTGCACGATCCGGACAATGCCGCCACCGCCGCAGCCTATCTGCAATGCGCCCGCATCGCGCCGGAATCGCTCCGCCCCGCCACCCTGGCAAACGCCCTGCTCTGCGCCCTCAAATCCGGCGATACCGCCACGCAGGAAGCCGTACTCAACCAGCAGGACATCACGGACGCCCAGCGATATACACTGCTGCTCACGCGCGCGGGCTACTGGCTGAGCACCGAACCGGAAAAGGCACGCCACGACATTGAAACCCTGCGCAGCCTGCCTGCCCCCAACGCCAATTTGCAGGCGGATGTCGAGATGGACCTCATCTACCTGACCCTGTTGCAGGACCCTCAGGAAGCCCGGAAAATGCTCCAGCGCAGTGAACTGCCCGGTAAGCTCACCACCCTCAGCGATGAGCGGCAGCTGCGTTTCTTCGCCTTGCAGGAGGAACTTCTCCGCCGGCTCACCCCGCAGAACCCCGGACCACACATCATCAATCTCATCCGCAGCGCGGCAAACAAGGTCCTGTCTCCCCGGGTTCTTTCCGTGCTCAACCTGCACCTGGCCAGCCTGCAATCCGCCCAGGGTGAACACGCCGACGCCCGGCACACGCTCAACACCCTCATCAAAAAATACCCCAAAGGCGATTTCACCCCGCGGGCTCTCTACATGTCTGCACGCGAATCTGAATACATCGGCACCCAGCAGGCGCTCCAGCGAGCCATCCGTCTGTACACCACCTGCGCCGAGCGCAGCGAGGAACTGGCAGTCAAAGCCACCATCCGCCGGGCAGAAGTCATGATGCGCCTTGGCCAGCACGAGGAATCCGAGTACCTGATAGTGCAGCTATCGCGCAGGCACCCGGATATGCGCGCAGAAGACAAGCTGATGGCCAACGCCGTGCTGGCCAACAACAAGGCACTGCTCGGCACAAAGGAAGGCCGCAACGAAGCCGTAGAAATCAGCGCCAGATCGCTGGAAAACACCCGACTGCCCCGATGGTGGCGCTTCCGCGCTCTGCTGCACCATGCCTCCCTCTGCTCCCGCGCCGATATGCACGAACGAGCCCTGAAGGCCTACGAGGAATGCCTGTCCATGGAACCGGCAAAGGAATGCGCCCCGAGCCCGGCTGCCTGGCATATCCTGTACACAGCCGGCTCCGGCGCTGTCATGCAGCTCCTCTACCTCGAGCGCTTCGCCGAAGCCGCCGACAAGGCAGACTCCATTGCCAACTGGAACCAGGAGGCCGCCACACCGGAAAAACGCAAGCAATTCTCCGACTGGGCAGCCTTCATCCGCCAGACCAATTTCGTGAATATCCTGTAACTCTCTACCATAGCAACGCCAAATTGTCATTCTCGCACAGGGGCAGGTCCGCAGACCCGCCCCTGTGACTTTTTTGCGTTTTTTCAAAAAAAATTACTGTCAGGGATTGACCTTGACGAAAGATATGGTATTATGTCACTCACGTATGCATGCCGACCTTGAAAAACTTGTATCTGCTGGCAAGATTCCTACAGACTTTGCAGCTCGACTTGACCAGTTCTCCCCCGGTAAATATGTAATGCACCAGGACCTTGGCGTTGGCAAGGTAGCAGCCTGGTCCCTGGCTAAGAATAAGGTCAGAATCGACTTTGAGAATGGCAACGAAGGCCGCGTTCTCGGCCTGAAGCTTGCCTTCAACCAGCTGACTCCCATCCCCGCCGGTCATTTCCTCATCACCTGCTTTGATAATCCTGAGGATTGCAGAAAGCAGGCCAACGGCAAGGACACCATGCTCGACTTCATCCGCATGGTGCTCACCTCCAACATCTCCCTGCGCGAAGGCATCAACGACGTGCTGCCCATGCAGCCTGAGGACCTGGAAAAGTTCCTCAGCGGCCGCATCATCGAAGCTGATGAATGGAAAAACTGGTGGGAAAAAGCCCGAGTCGCCATGCGCGACAATCCCGGTTTCCGCCTGCCCACAAAGCGCGGTGAAGCCATCGTGCTGCGCACGGCTACCTCTGCCGCAGAAGCCCTGCTGGCGGACTACACCGACGCCACCTCCCTGGAATCCTGCGTACGCATTCTGGACCAGTCCCGTCTGGAAGTGCTGAAGGGCGAATACAGCCTGGTAGCCAGACTGGTGAAAGCCATGGAAGAAGACATTGCCCGCGGGTTCACGGAACCCCAGCACGTACTTGAGCTCATCATCATCCGCGATGATATTCTCGAAACCGTCGCCTCCACCCCCGAGGAAAAGGCCGCCATGGATGCCGCGCTCACCGAAGCCGGTGTGGAAACCATCACCACCATGGCAGAAAAAATCAAGACGATCAGCTCCGAGGAACTGGTGGGCTACATCGGCGAGCTCAGCGCCATCCGCCAGCGCGAGGTGTACGAAGCCCTGCCCGAAGCCATGGGCGACAGCTGGCTGCCCTACGCCACCAACGTGTTCCTGTTCGGCGGCGCCAAGGTGACCAGCCCGGCTGCCGACTTCATCATCTCCAAGGGTGCCAAGGAGCAGCTCTTCAACGATATAGCCAACGGTATCTCCCGCCAGAGCCTGAGCCCCGACGTGCTCATCTGGATCTGCAAGGAACGCAACGGCCTGGCCGCCGATGTGGTTAACAAGAGCCGCATGCCCCTGGGCGCCGCCATCATCAGCTCCATTGAGCGCGACAGCTCCGAGGGCGGCCCGAACCGCGCCCTGCGTCTGCGCAACCTGCTGCTGGACGACAAGGACCTGGCCCCCGACCTGGTGAGCGGCCTTTCCGAGCTGGAAGCCCGCCCCTTCGCCAAGTCCCTGTACGACTCCTCCGTGCTGCCTGATCTGGACCGCAACCTCCTGCTGGCCAACATGATGAAGGTACACCCCTCCCTCCAGGAAATCGCCCTGACCCGCCGCGCCGGCAAGGAGAAGCAGACCCTGTTCGTCTCCCTGCGTTCCTACGCCGCCCGCAAGGCTGAGTATGATGATATCATCAACGTGCGCATTCCCAAGAACAAGCACGACCTGGAAATCACCCGCGCAGAAGGCGACCTTCGCGAGAATGGTGGCTACCAGGATGCCAAGGCAACCCGCCAGGTGCTCATGCGCCGCAGCGAAGAGCTTTCCCGCCTGCTGGCTCAGGCCGAACCCACCGATTTCAGCAATGTGGATTGCTCCGAAACCGGCATGGGTACGCAGGTCACCTTCACCGCCCCCAAGGGCCGCACCGTGGTCTACACCATCCTGGGCGCCTGGGACTCCGTGCCGGAGCAGAACGTCATTTCCTACAGCTCCAAGCTGGGTGCCAAGCTCATCGGCCACGCCGTGGGCGACAAGCTGCGCCTGCCGCTTGAGATTGGCGGCACACCGGTGATGATGACCATCAAGTCCATCACCCCGGCCCCGAAGGAACTGATTTATCCGGACGGCGAAATCCCGCAGAACTAACCTTCTGCCATCAGATTCACCACAGGCCCGCAGCTTCAGTCGGAGCTGCGGGTCTGCTGCATCGGGGCATCCAGCGTATCGGCGGCTTCAAAGCCGAACACCGGTGCAAGCAAGCGTGCCGAAGGCGAGCCGAGCGCAGCATTATACTCACCTGCAGCCGCATTGAAAAGCGCAGAAAGCTGCTCCTGCCGGTGCAGAGAAAGCGAAACACTGCTGCAAAGCTCCAGCAGATGCTCATGCGCACTCATAGCGGGGGATTCCTCCACCATGCGCACAGATTGAGCCACCGCCTGGCGCACCAGCTGCTCAGCCCCTGCCACAAAGCCGCGGCGCGAGTCCCAGCGTGGCTCCGGTGCCAGCGAGAGCGAACGCTCCGAATCTGCCACCAGATGCCGCAAGTGCCGGAGCATAGGCTCCTCGCGCGGCAGAAACGCGGAAAAGGCCGCCGTAAAATCAGAAAGGCACTCATTCCGGTAGTGGGTAGCCTTGCGCCACTGACTCCAGCAGTTGCACACCGAGCTGCGCAGATGGTGCAGGCGGTTGTACACGCCCACAATCCAACCACCCACTGCCACCAGCAGCGCCAGGGATATGAGGTATTGCATACCCCGCATTGTGCGCCGCGCAGCCCGTGTTTGCAAGCCGATAGAACAAACAATTACCCTGGATTACTCCAGGACATCGTGGCGGGATACCGCATGCTGCGGTATCGCGGCCATATCCACCGCCCTGTCAGATACATGCCCGGGATCCGAATCAAAGCGATACGCCTGGCAATCCGGGCATGTGGGAGAAGCCTTATCAACAACGGCTCCGCAAACCTCACAAACCTTGTAATTCGTGGGATCATTCACCACCGTGGTGGCAATCTCCTTGTAATCCTGGCGCATATAGTGCTGACAAATAAATGAGAAAATGAGCTGAAAGACAGGCGGAGCACCGGCTTGACCGATACTCCGCCATAATCAAAAACGGAAAACCTGAAAAGGAACTCAGGCGATGGTGGCCAGGGCCTTCGCAGCCTTGCTCTTGTAGTTGGAGGCGCGGTTGGCCGGCACGGTGCCCTTCTTGGCAGCCTTGTCGATGGCGGAAGCGAAGTTATTATATGCAACAGCAGCAGCAGCAGCGTCCTTAGCCGCCACAGCCTCGCCTACCTTCTTGCGAAGGGTGCGAACGCGGGACATGACGGAACGGTTGATTGCGGTGCGCTTGATCGTCTGGCGGATACGCTTCTTAGCGGACTGAGTGTGAGCCATAATTCAGATGAAAAGTAATGTGGTTTTTCGTTTTGGTGGGGAGAGTTTACTCACTTCCGACAAAATGTCAAGCGAATTGCGGCGAAATGCCATATTTTTTCATCAGGGGTCAAAAAACAACCCAGGAAGAAGAACAAAGCAGGCGCCGACAGAGCCGCGAACGCATACATACTGCCGATGGCGAGGCGGGAGATACCCCACTACGAATTTTCTCACAGAACACTATGCCTTTATATCATTCAGGGCTATTTTCCCATAATCTTCGGGACACGTGTGGTGCAGACGTGCGCGCGGCAGGAATAATGCTTGCCTCCGGGTGTAAGGCATGGTACCATACCTGCCACATGAAATACCTCGGCCTCATCGCGTGCGCGGGTTCCGCTATTCTGCTCGGTTCCTGCACCCTGACCTCTGAACTCCCGCAGACAGATGCGGAAATCAGCCCTGTGCTCGATGAGGCCGCACACGAGCTGGACGAAGCGCTGCTGCAGGAAGAGGAAGCCCGCGACGCTGAGGAGAAACAGAAAGCCCCCGAAACGGAGGCCCCGGAGAAAAACACCACAGCCGCCACCCCCGAGCGCGTGCCGCAGCTCTTTTCCAGCCGCGGGCGCCGCGCCCGCAAGCCCGCAGAAGTAACCCCCACCTCGGAACAGCAGCAGGCCGCCATCAAGCTGCTGGCCGAACAAGCCAAGCCAAGACCCAAGCCCACCAAAAAGCTTCGCAAGCGCAAGGCCCCCCTCCCCGAGGAAAGCGACCTGGAGCAACGCGCCCTACCCGGCAGCGCGCTGGGTGGCAACCTGCGCTCCCGCCGCTTTGCCCCGCCGGAAGAATACGACAGCAGCAACGACGATGACGCCCCCCTGCCCAACTCGGTGGAACTGCGCGGCTTCCGCTCGCCGGTGCTCAAAGGCCGCCTGCCGATGAATCTCGACGGTAAAATCATCAAGGAAGACTAATCGCCCCACCGCCATGGACACACCACCCCGCAAATTTGTGCCTGAGCCCTTTGCCTACCACCAGGAGGTAGAGCTCACCATCGACAACCTCTCCAACCAGGGGCACGGCGTCGGCCGGATTGACAACTGGGTCGTATTCGTGCCCTACACCCTGCCGGGCGAGCGGGTGCGCGCCCGCATCTACCGCAACGAGAAGAACTGCTCGCTGGCAGACCTGGTGGAAGTGCTGGAGCCCTCACCGCAGCGCGTGCAACCCCGCTGCCCGGTCTATGGCTACTGCGGGGGCTGCCAGTACCAGCACCTGGAATACCAGGCCCAGCTGGAGTGGAAAACCGCCCAGGTGGCAGACCTGCTGCGCCTGCAGGCCGGGCTCGAGCTTCCCGTGCTGCCGGCCATCGCCTCGCCGCAGGTATACGGCTACCGCAGCAAGATTACCCCGCACTTCCACAAGCCCAAGGATGCCCGGGTAGGCAATATCGGGTTCCTGCGCGCCGGCTCCCGCAGCGAAGTCTGCGATGTAAAGCAGTGCCCCATCGCCATGGCTGAGCTGAATGAAGCCCTGCCCGCCGTGCGCAAGGCAGTACACCAGGCCGCCGCCCAGTACAAGCGCGGCGCCACCCTGCTTATGCGCGTGAGCGAAGGCAGCGTCATCACCAACAACAACGCCGTCTGCACCGAAAAAGTCGGTGACCTCACCTTCAACTTCCTCGCAGGCGACTTCTTCCAGAACAACCCCTACATTCTCCCCGCCTTCACCGGCTACGTGGCCCGCCAGGCCTGCGCAGAAGGCGCCCGCTACCTGGTAGATGCCTACTGCGGCAGCGGCCTGTTTGCCCTCACCCTGGCGCCGCATTTCGAGAAAGTGCTCGGGGTGGAGGTCAGCGAAACCAGCGCCGACTGGGCACGGGCCAACGCCCGCAGCAACGGCATCACCCACGCCAGCTTCCTGGCCGCCAGCGCCGAAGCCATTTTCGGGCAGGTGGACTTCCCGGCAGAAGAAAGCGCGGTGGTAATCGACCCGCCCCGCAAGGGCTGCGACATGGCCTTCCTCAACCAGCTGTTTGCCTTCGGGCCGGCGCGGGTGGTCTACGTCTCCTGCAACCCCGCCACCCAGATCCGCGACCTTGCGGAGTTCGACAAAGCCGGCTACGAGGTGGTGGAAGTCCAGCCCTTCGACCTCTTCCCCCAGACCAAACATCTGGAATGCGTGGCAACCCTCCGCAAAAAGAAAGCATGAGCTCCCCCTTCACCAGATTAAGCCGCAGCGCCGAGGACTACCTCGAGGCCATCGGCCACCTCTGCCGCGAGAACGGCCGGGCCCAGGTGAGTGATGTAGCCGCCATGCTCAACGTCAAGAAACCCAGCGTCACCGCCGCCGTTCACCAGCTCGCGGAGGAAGGCCTCATCACCTACCGCCGCTACGCCCCCATCGAACTCACCGAGAAAGGCCGGCAGTATGCCGACCACGTCATCCGCGCACACGACACCCTGCAGCGCTTCCTGGCAGAAGCCGCAGGCCTCACGCAGGAACGGGCAGACAAAATCGCCTGCCAGATGGAGCATATCCTCACCATGGAGGAAATCGAGCAGATTGAGCAGCGGCTCGATTAAGCAGAATTGAACACCCCACCGGTCTACGGAGTCAGAAATCAGAAACTATGTACGAGCGCAGACTCAGCGTAACAAACGCCCTCATCATCATCAACGTGGTGGTCTTCTTCGTGGGGCTCATGGTGCAGAAGGAAGCCCTGCTGGGCATCCCCTTCCCCCAGGCACCCAGAACCTCCATCTTCGAAATCACCTGTGCCTACTCCTGGTTCACCTGCTTCCTGGAGGGGCAGCTCTGGCGCATCATCACCTACCAGTTTGTACACGCCAACTTTGCGCACATCCTCTTCAACATGTGGGCGCTGTACTTCTTCGGCCCGGCGGTGGAGCAGGCCATGGGCCCGCGCCGCTTCCTGCTCTTCTACCTGCTCTGCGGCGTAGCCGGGGCGCTCTTCTCCTCGCTGCTGGCCGGGCTCAATCTGTACACCTCCATCCCCCCGCTGCCGCAGAATGAACTCATCTGCAACCAGCTGGCCGAATTCGCCGGTTACTCCGGCTACGTCCACTGCTGGGAAATGATTCCGCTCGTGGGCGCCTCCGCCGCCATCTACGGCGTCATGGTCTCCTGTGCCTTCATGTACCCCGACGTGCAGATTTCGCTCATCTTCCCGCCGGTCACCCTGCGGCTGCGCACCTTTGCCGTCATCATCATCGGGATCGCCTCCGCCACCATCCTCTTCAACCTGAGCAACGCCGGCGGCGAAGCCGGCCACCTGGGCGGCATCATCATGGGCGCGCTCGTCATGCTCATCTGGAAACACCGCCTCACCCGCCGCTTCTGATTCATGACCGCGCTCTTTGATATGGATGGCACCCTGTTCCCCGGCGATTCGCAGCTGCGCTTCGCCCGCTGGATTCTGCGGCGCCACGGCTGGCGGCGTCTCTACCTCTTCTGGCTGCTCCCCATGGGGCTGCTCCGCGCGTTGCACCTCATCAACACCCAGACCATGAAACGCGCCTTCCTCGCCTATGCCTGGCGCATGAAACGCAGCCAGCTCGAGGCGGAATGCGCACAATTTGTGCAGCAGGAAATCCTGCACTGCCTCTACCCCCCGGTGGTGGACCGCCTGCGCGCCCACCAGGCTGCCGGTGATACCACCGTGCTCTGCTCTGCCTCACCTGACTGGTGGACCCGCCTGGTCGGCCAGGCGCTGGGCTTCACCCACACCATCGGCACCCCCACAGCCCTGGCAGACCGCGTGGAACTCATGCCCGCCATCCCCGCCCCCGGCAACAACAAAGGTGCCAACAAACTCATCCGCCTGGCCGCCATCGGCATCACCCAGGCCGATATCGGCTACACCGACAGCGCAGCCGACCTCCCCATGCTCTCCATCTGCCGCAAAGCCGTCCTGGTCAACCCGAAGGCGGCCTTCGCCGCCAGCGTCCCCGGCGCCGAGATACTCACCCCCGCCAAGGGCCTCCGCCCCCTCACCTTCACCCTCGGCTGCCTGCTGGGCATCTGATTTGCCTGAGCATCTCCCCAAAAACACTCATTCGGGGAGCTCTATATACGCATCAAATGCGAATTTATCAGGCTCATTACTCAGTCTTTGGGACACGTGTGATTCAACACATTCAATTTTTTAACAAATGTCTCGACTTCAATATGCCAGTGTGATATAAAGTACTACGAACAAGCCCCCCCAGAAACGACATGAAAGGTATTGTCTTAGCAGGTGGTTCGGGTACGCGACTGTACCCGATTACGAAGGGAGTCAGCAAGCAGTTGCTGCCTGTTTTCGATAAACCCATGGTGTACTATCCCATTTCTGTCCTCATGCTTGCAGGAATCCGGGATATTCTCATCATCTCCACGCCGGATGACCTCCCCGGATTCAAGCGTCTGCTTGGCGACGGCAGCGACTACGGCGTAAACTTCTCCTACGCAGAGCAGCCCAGCCCCGATGGCCTGGCTCAGGCATTCATTATCGGCAAGGAGTTTATCGGGGATGACTCCGCCTGCCTGGTACTGGGCGATAATATCTTCTTCGGTTCCGGCTTCCGGCGCAAGCTGACTGCTGCCGTGCAGGATGCTGAGCAGGGCAAAGCCACAGTATTCGGTTACCGCGTAGCAGACCCGGAGCGATACGGTGTAGCAGAGTTTGATGAAGAAGGCAATTGTCTTTCCATTGAGGAGAAGCCGGCAGAACCCAAGTCCAGCTACGCCGTCGTGGGCCTCTACTTCTACCCGAACAGCGTGGTAGATATCGCGGCCCGCATCAAGCCCTCTGCCCGTGGAGAGCTGGAAATCACCACCGTCAATCAGGAATACCTTGCCGCAGGCGATCTGAAAGTCCAGACCCTGGGGCGCGGATTTGCCTGGCTTGATACCGGCACGCACGATTCCCTTTCCGAGGCCTCCACCTTCGTAGAGGTAATCGAAAAGCGCCAGGGGCTCAAAGTTTCCTGTCTGGAAGCCATCGCCCTCGAAAACGGGTGGATAGATGAAAACCGGCTCGAGGAACTCGCCCAGCCCATGATTAAGAACCAGTATGGGCAGTACCTTATGCACCTGGTCCGCAAAACCCGCAAATTGAAAGCAAAACAACAATAATTGCAAGCATGGAAGTAATACAGACTGCTATTCCTGGTGTTGTTATCATTGAGCCTCGCGTGTTCGGTGATTCCCGCGGCTATTTCTACGAATCTTTTTCCGACCGTGAATTCAAGCAAAAGGTGTGCAACACTACTTTTGTGCAGGATAATCAGTCCATGTCCTGTTACGGTGTGCTGCGTGGCCTGCACTACCAGCGGGCGCCGCATTGCCAGAGCAAACTCGTGCGCTGTGTGAAGGGCCGCGTGCTCGATGTGGCCGTGGATATCCGCCAGGGCTCGCCCACCTTTGGTCAGCATGTAGCCGTGGAGCTCAGCGCTGAGAATCACCGCCAGCTCTTTATCCCCCGCGGCTTTGCCCATGGCTTCGCCGTACTCAGTGAGGAAGCCATCTTCCAGTACAAGTGCGATAACTATTACGCCCCGGATTGCGAGGGCGGCATCGCCTGGGATGACCCCGCCCTCGGTATCGACTGGCAGCTCCCTGCGGCTGATGTCATCCTCTCCGCCAAGGACACCGGCCGCTGCACCCTGGCCGCCGCCCCGCACGATTTCGATATCTCCATCCCTCTGTATTGATAATTATCCTCCCGGTCTCTTCGTAAATCATGAAGGTTCTTGTAACAGGTTCCAATGGGCAGCTGGGCAATGAAATGCGCCGTGTCGCCACCGAGCTGTGCCGCGGGCATGAATTTATCTTTACTGATATCGCGGAGCTCGATATCACCGATGCCGCAGCGGTGCTGGAAGCAGCTAAGGGAGTGGGCGCCATGGTGAACTGCGCCGCCTACACCAATGTGGACGACGCAGAGGACAACGAAGACCTGGCCTACCGCATCAATGCCACCGCAGCAGCGAACCTTGCAGCTGCCGCCAAGGCCGAAGGGGCGCTGCTCATCCATATCTCCACCGACTATGTCTTTAGCGGAGATAGCGGCAGCCCGTACAACGAGGACTCGCCCCCCCACCCGCTCGGCGCTTATGCCCGCACCAAGCTGGCGGGTGAACAGGCCATCCTCGCCAGCGGCTGCCGCAGCGTCATTATACGTTCAGCATGGCTCTACTCCATCCATGGCAAGAACTTCGTGAAGACCATGCTCAACCTCATGGCCAGCCGCTCCAGCCTCAACGTCGTCTTCGACCAGGTGGGCACCCCCACCTATGCCGGTGACCTGGCAGATGCCATCGGCACCATTCTCAACACCCCGGCTCCGGCCGAGGGTGTGTACCACTACAGCAATGAAGGCGTGTGCTCCTGGTACGACTTTGCCGTAGCCATCGGCCAGCTGGCCGGCAGCCCCTGCGTGGTAAGCCCCTGCCACAGCAACGAATTCCCCAGCAAAGTCACGCGTCCCGCCTTCTCCGTGCTCGATAAATCAAAAATCCGCACCACGTTCAACCTCACCATCCCCCATTGGCACGCTTCCCTGAAACGCTGCATCGCCATGCTGACAAGACAATAAATTAAAAAACCAAAATCCAAAATCCACAATGAACAATATCCTGATCACTGGCGGTGCCGGCTTCATCGGTTCCCACGTCGTCCGACTCTTTGTCAACAAGTACCCGGAGTACAAAATCATCAATCTCGATGCACTCACCTACGCCGGCAACCTCGCCAATCTTAAAGATATCGAGGATAAGCCCAATTACTCCTTCGTGAAGGCAGATATCTGCGACTTTGAGCGCATGTGTGCCATCATGCAGGAGTATGATATCGACGGCGTCATCCACCTGGCAGCAGAGAGCCATGTGGACCGCTCCATCAAAGACCCCTTCACCTTTGCCCGCACCAATGTGATGGGCACCCTGAGCCTGCTGCAGGCCGCCCGCCAGTACTGGAACGGCAACTGGGAAGGCAAGCGCTTCTACCACATCTCTACCGATGAGGTATACGGTGCACTGGAGCTGGATAAACCGGAGGGCTCTGCCCCCTATGGCAGCGAATTCTTCCTGGAGACCACCAAGTACAACCCGCACAGCCCGTACAGCGCCTCCAAGGCCGGCAGCGACCACTTTGTGCGCGCCTACCACGATACCTACGGCATGCCCACCCTGGTGACCAACTGTTCGAACAACTACGGGCCCTACCAGTTCCCGGAGAAACTCATCCCCCTCTTCATCAACAACATCCGCCATGGCAAGCCCCTGCCCGTCTACGGCAAGGGCGAGAATGTGCGCGACTGGCTCTATGTGGTCGACCATGCCCGCGCCATCGACGTCATCTTCCACCAGGGCAAAACCGGTGATACCTACAACATCGGCGG
>JAFVQN010000129.1 GCA_017504805.1 Akkermansia sp.
AGCTATGCGCTGCTGCCGCACAGAGCGGCAAAAACGGCTTGACAATTAAGATAGAAAGCGTAGAATGAACGCCGCTGCGTTCCGCTTCGGGAATGCGGATTTTATCAATTTTCTTAACAAACTCATTATGAATAGTTACCGTACCCATACGTGCGATGAGCTCCGCCCCGCTCATGTAGACCAGGAAGTAACGCTGGTCGGCTGGGTGGACACTGTGCGTGACCACGGCGGTGTGATTTTCATCGATCTCCGCGACCGCGCCGGCAAAACCCAGGTAGTTTTCCACCCGGAGAATGATGCCAATCTGGCGCAGCGAGCAGAGAGCCTGCGTGTGGAGACCGTGATTCAGGTAAGAGGCAAGGTGGTGCGCCGCCTCAAGACGGATGAGATTGACGCCACGAACCCCGACCTGGCCACGGGTGAGATTGAGGTGGAGGCCACCGCCCTCACCGTGCTGAACCCGGCTGCGGTGTTGCCGTTCCAGCTGGATCGCAACATTGCCAACGAGGATATCCGCCTCAAGTACCGCTTCCTGGATCTGCGCCGCCCCGCCATGCAGCGCAACATGATTCTGCGCCACCGCATCACCAAGACCATGCGCGACTATCTGGACGAGCAGGGCTTCCTGGAGATTGAGACTCCCATCCTCTCCAAGAGCACGCCCGAGGGTGCCCGCGACTTCCTGGTACCCAGCCGTCTGACCCCCGGTGCTTTCTACGCTCTGCCGCAGGCCCCGCAGCAGTACAAGCAGCTGCTCATGGTGGCCGGTATGGAGCGTTACTTCCAGGTGGCCCGCTGCTTCCGCGATGAAGACCTGCGCGCTGACCGCCAGCCTGAATTCACACAGATCGATATTGAGGCTTCCTTCATCACCCCGGAGGATATCTACGCCTGGATTGAAGCCATGCTCAAGCGCGTGTTCAAGGAGAGCGTGGGCCGCGATATCGTGACTCCGTTCCCCCGCATGACCTGGCACGATGCCATGGATCAGTACGGGTCCGACAAGCCCGAGCGCCGCTTCGAAATGAAGATTACGGATTGCTCCGATATCTTTGCCACCAGCGATTTCCGCGTATTCTCCAGCGCTATTGCCAGCGGCGGTGTGGTGAAGGCCATCAACGCCAAGGGCTTCAACCCCTCTGTGGGCCAGGTGGATTCCCTGACCCAGACCGCCATCGAGGCCGGTGCCAAGGGCCTGGCCTACATCAAGGTGCGCGACGTGAACGACCGCGACGGCTGGAAGAGCCCCATCACCAAGCGTCTGACGGACGCGGAGATTGAGGCCCTGAAGGAGCGTCTCAATATCGAGAGCGGCGACTGCGTGTTCTTTGCTGCCGGTGAGTGGGAGCAGAGCTGCACCATCCTGGGCCGTGTGCGCCTGGCCTGTGCCGACTTCATGGAGATTCTCAAGGACAACGATGAGGTGGACCTCTTCTGGGTGAACCGCTTCCCGCTTTTCGGCTGGGATGCCGAGGAACAGCGCTACTGCGCTATTCACCACCCCTTCACCCGCCCGGTGCCGGAGGACGTGGAGAAGGTGCTCAAGGGCGAGATTTCCACCGATATCTGCGCCGAGGCCTACGATGTCATCTTCAACGGTAATGAGCTGGGCGGCGGTTCCATCCGTATTCACGAGAAGGAGCTGCAGGATGCCACGTTCCGTGCTCTGGGGCTGGACGATGCCACCATTCAGGAGCAGTTCGGCCACCTGCTGGCTGCCTTCTCCTTCGGTGCACCGCCCCACGGCGGCCTGGCCCTGGGCCTGGACCGCGTGGTCATGCTCATCGGCAAGTGCGAATCCATCCGCGAGGTCATCGCCTTCCCGAAGAACAACCGCGGTGCCGACCTCATGAGCGAGTCTCCCGCCCCGGCCGAGCCCAACCAGCTGCGCGATGTGCACATTCAGGTGAAGCTGCCTGAGAAGCTGCGCCAGAAGCTCGAAGCCGAAAAGGCTGCCGCTGAGCAGCAGGCATAAATGCCCGGCTGAAGCTACCATTTTACCGCGCCCGCAGGAATAAAGACCTGCGGGCGCGATTTTTCTGCCATGCTCGTGAGTATGGGAAACACGATTGTGACAAGTTGCAGGCGAACGTACGAGACCGAAAACAGAGCCCCTGCAGGGGGGGCGGTATGAATATAGAGAGGGGATGAGTGAAAACAGAGCCCCGACAGGGGCGGCATACTCGTAGCGAGGGGCGTAAGCCCCTCGAAATACAGGAATAATTACATGAGC
>JAFVQN010000130.1 GCA_017504805.1 Akkermansia sp.
CAGGTGCTGCGGCTGGCGAAGCGGCGTGTGATTCCGTGTTATGTGCTGCCGGCTACGCAGCGTTGCCGGGGCGGGGAGTTCCGCTTCCGGGTAAAGGATGTCCGAAAGGCTATGGAGAGTTATTTTCAACCGGCGGTTTGATTGACTATTGACGATTATGGAGACGGTTTTTCATTGGTTTGCCGGGGCTGCTGTGGCTGGGTTGCTGGTGGCGGCTGCGCCGAATATCGTGCATCAGGCTGTGAGTGATGAGGGGGACGGCTGGAGTGGCGCGTGCCCGGGTTATGAGAGCCACGCGGAGGTGTGGGGGCCGGCGGAGTGTGAGAATTCGCTGCCGCCGACTTGTGAATTGACGATTGACAATTGACGATTGACTATTTTTATGAGCAGAAGGAAGATGAGTAGGGCTGACCGGCGACTTTTGAAGAAGGCGGGGTTTGGTCGTGAGTTCAAGGGGCTGGGTGGACTGGCGGTGGCGCTGGAGGATGTGAAGAATGCTCCTCATGTGCCGGGGTATGCGCTGGCGCCTGATTCTGGCTGGGGGAGACGGACGCGCCGGAGGTTGCGCCGGGAGCGCTGGGGCCGCGGGGCTCGCTGTGTGCGCCGGATGTTGTGGGTGGTGGCGGTTTATTTGTTGGCGCTGGCTTGTTTGCTGCTGCTGGTTGGCGGTGTGTATGAGCTGGTGGGTAGGGTTTTCTGCGAGCTGGGTGGTTCGCAGGTTAGCGAGAAAACTGGCATAGAGTAATACTGGTTGAATGATGCGCCTTGCCGGGCGGGCGTTAAATGCCCGGCGATATAAACCGTGGTAGCATAACGGGGAATGTGTCCGAGCTCAAATGGGGAGCGAGGAAGAAGCTGGGTTCGAGTCCCGCCCACGGCCTAGGGAATTGACGATTGACGATTGTGGGTTCCCGGTTAAAGCAAAAAGACAGACAATAATTATGGAAAACGATAATGATACTGTGATGACGGAGGCTGAGCCCGCTGGTGTGGCGGAGCTGCCGGTGTTTGTCTTCTCGGATATTGCTGCGGCGATTCGTGAGGACAGGGTTATAATGGACCGCGATGGTGTGCTGATGGCGGCTGATGAGGATGCCTGCTCTTCCCGGGTGCGCGCTGTTGACTGTGATGGTGCGCCGATGGAGACTATTCTGCGGCTGGCTAATGGTGCGCTGACGGAGCTGGTGCATAGGGCTATGTGTATGGATCCGCGTGCATGGGCTGTGTTGGCTGAGTGGATGGCTCGCGGTGAGCGCCGGGATGAGTTGCAGAAATGCGTGCCGGAGCTTCTTCGGGTTGCTATTGGGCTGGATAAGGCTGAGGAAGGAGGTGAGGCATGAGTGAGCAGATCGAGCATGGCGAGTTTCTGATGGAGACTTTGCGGGCGGTGGATAAGGGTGGTACTTTCCTGAAGGCTTGTGATAGCGAGCTGCGCCAGGCGGTGCTGCTGACTCAGGAGCGCGGCGGGAAGGCGACTCTCACGATTAAGCTGGTGGTGAAGCTGGCGCAGGGTAAGCAGATGGTGGTGGAGCCTTCTGTGGCGGCTACGGTGCCGAAGCCGATGACGATGGGCCGCCTGATGTGGGCCGGGGAGGATGGGCAGTTGCTGCTTGATGACCCGGACCAGATGCAGCTGGAGTTTGATGCGCCGCGCAAGGTGGTGCCGGTTCCGGCGGCGGTGGAGAATGGCGCTGATTATTCGGCGCCGCGCAAGGTACAGGTTAAGTGATTGACGATTGACTATTATGAGTAACGAATCCAATACGATGATGGGTACCGTGAATGCGCGGTACGAGTTGCCCGGGGAGCTTATGCTGCCGGGGGTGAGTAAGGAGGTGCGCCGTGATGTGGCGATGGTGGTGCATGATTGCTGCCATGTGGAGAATGTGGCGCGTTACGCGGATAAGCCATACCGCCAGGCTGGTGCTGTGAGTTTCCTGAAGTTGGAGGATTTTCAGCGCGGTGTTGACGGCAAGAACTGCAATGCGGTGGTGTTTGTGAGCCAGCGTGAGGTGAAGGCTGTATTCAATATGGACGGCTGGCAGGATGATACGGCGAGGTTCCCGCTGGAGTATACGCCTGAGTGGGATGCATGGGATGGCAACGATGGCGATTGGTTCAAGCAGGAGGCTTTCTGTGATTTCCTGGAGGATCACCTGAAGGAGATTGTGGAGCCTTGCGGCAGCGAGTTGCTGGAGCTGGTGAGCAATTTCCGCCAGATGACGCGGGTGGAGTACGGCAGCAGTTACCGCGGATCTGACGGGCAGATTATGCTGGAGTACAAGGAGCGCAAGGAGGGGGCTGGTGGCCGCGATATGGCGCTGCCTGCCGAGTTCGTGCTGCATCTGCCGGTGATTAAGGGGGCTGAGGCGATGACTACCTACAAGGTTAAGGCTCGCTTGCGTGTGCGGGTGGATGAGTCTACGCACAAGCTGGCACTTCAGTACAAGCTGGTGCGCCCGGATGTTCCGAAGGATAATGCTATTTCTGACTTGGTGGAGCATTTGCGCAAGGCGCTTCCGAGTTGTTCGGTTTTTGCCGGGCAGGTGGAGGATGCGCCGGCGAGGTTCCTGTGTTGATGGTTTTCCCGGTCGGGTGTTTTGCAGGTGATGCCCGATGTGTGTGATGGTACTTGTAACACCGCGCCGCCCGGTGCCTGCGCTGGCGGCAATTATGGGGGGGTAGCTTAAAGGAGAGAGCGGCCGCATTTAGAAGCGCTGGCAGATGAGGGTTCGATTCCCTTCCACTCCACTCCCGAAAGGGGCAACAACAGACAGACATAACATGAATAATTACGTGCAGAAGTACAATAATGATGGCGGGGCTGGCCAGCAGATGCAGGCGGCGCCGATGG
Organism: Akkermansia sp.; assembly: GCA_017504805.1. Taxonomy (GTDB): domain Bacteria; phylum Verrucomicrobiota; class Verrucomicrobiia; order Verrucomicrobiales; family Akkermansiaceae; genus Akkermansia. Next base: position 2,855 of record JAFVQN010000130.1, read on the forward strand.
GTGGCATGATGCCGATGGGTGGCGGTTTGGCGGCTCCGGGTGGGGCGCTTGCGGCTATCCAGGGGAATGCGGAGGTGATGGGGGAGCTGGCGAGTATTTATATTGCCAAGAGCTTCCCGCGCAATCTTAACGAGGTGACGGCGAGGATGCGGGCTGCGTGTTCGCGTGCGGCGCTGGCTGAGGTGGCTACGTATTCGTATCCGCGCGGTGGCCAGACGGTGACGGGGCCGAGTATTCGCCTGGCGGAGGCGCTGGCGAGCGCTTACGGCAACATTGAGGCGGGCTGGCGTGAGCTGAGCCGCCACACGGATGCGCTGAGTGGCGATACGTTCAGCGAGTGCGAGGCGTTCTGTTTCGATAAGGAGGCCAACATTCGCCGCAAGATTCAGTTTACGGTACCGCACGTGCGCGATAAGAAGAAGGGCACGGAGAGGCTGACGAGTGAGCGCGACATTTACGAGAATAATGCCAATATGGCGAGCCGCCGTATTCGTGCTTGCATCCTCCAGGTGCTGCCGGGGTTCCTGGTGGATGAGGCTCTGGCGCTGTGCGAGGAGACGCTGAACAATAACAACGGCGGCAAGCCGATGTGTGACCGCATCCGCGAGATGGTAGCGCGGTTCTCTGAGCTTGGGGTGACTCAGCAGATGCTGGAGGAGCACTTGGAGCATCCGCTGGAGCAGTGTGTGCAGGCTGAGCTGGTGAGGCTGGGGCGGACGTTTAATGCGTTGCGCGATGGTCAGGTGCGTGTGAGCGAGGTGTTTCAGCAGTCGGAGCCGGAGCGCAAGGGTGGCATGAGTTCCGCTGCCGCGCCTGCGCCGCTTCAGCGTGACAAGGCTGCTGCCGCGGGCAAGGCTGCCCCGGAGAAGGCTGACAAGTCTGCTGCCGCGTCTGCGCCGCTTCAGCGTGACAAGGTGAATAAGGAGCCGGAGCTGATGTGGCCGGAAGAAAGAAATTGACGATTGACTATTGACGATTGACGATTGTTATGTTTAAGGCAATTTCATACGAGGAGGTGGTGAAGCGGTTGCAGTCGGATGGCTATGCTATCGGTGCCGTGAATCCGAAGGAGTACCACAAGTGGAAGCCACTGCTGGCGGCTGAGCTTGGGGTGCCGGTGACGAGCAAGAGCGACCTGGGGGATTTTGCTGCATGCCCGCAGAGGTATAAGTACAATAAGGACCGCGGCATTAAGAAGAGCTCGGATGCGCTGCGGCTGGGCAGCTTGGTGGATTGTCTGACGCTGACGCCTGAGCTGTTTGATTCTGAATATAAATGCGAGGCGAAGCGCGTAGCGCTGACCAAGGAGGGCAAGCCTCACGCTAAGGGTTGGCAGGATCCGAAGCAGAAGGAGGAATGGGAGGCTGCGGAGGCGAAGGGTATAACTGTGCTGACGCCGGAGGAGCTGGACCACGCGAAGGCGATTGCCTGCCGGGCTACGGAGCATCTGGCGGAGCGCGGGCTTGTTCTGGGCAAGACTTACCAAAGTCAGGTGGCGATGTGGGTGTGCCTGCGCTCGGTGGGCGGGGTGCCGCTGGCGTGTCCGGTGGTGGTGACAGGGATGATGGATATTCTGCCTTTCGAGGGTAAGAGTATTGATGACCTGAAGACTACGAGCTTGCCGGTGGAGAATGAGACTAAGCTGATGTACACGCTGGAGGATTATCACTACGGCGTGCAGGCGGCGCTTTACACGGATATGTTCAACCTGTGCACGGGTGAGGAGCGCGATGAGTTCGGGTTCTTTTTTGCGGGTACGGGTGAGCTGCCGGTGATGAGCCGTGAAGTCGTCATGCAGACGGAGGCACTGGAGTTCTACCGCGCTATGTATGAGCGCTGGATTATTGCGTTTGCTGCTGCTCATGCGCTGAATGACTGGGGCTTGCCTACGCTGCCGCGCAAATTTTACACGCCTACGATCCGTGAGAGGAAGGCTGCGAAAGGAGGTGCGCTGTGAGCGACTTCGTGCGATTTCACGGCTCTGGCCGGGTGAACCAGGTGCAGGATATGAGCACTATCAAGGGCAAGCCTTTTGCGCGGCTCTGGCTCGGGATTGGCGGTGATGCCACGAAGAGCGAGAGTGTGGTGCGCGTGGATTTCTATGGCGAAGACGAGCGGGCGCAGGTGCTGGCTCTGCGCCGCGGTCAGCGGGCTCTGGTGCTGGGGCGCATGAGCGGCAGTGTGAATGATAAGGGGTACTGGAATGGCGCTATGTTCGGTGATGCGGTGTTCCTTGATGGCAGGGTGGCGAATGGTGGCGGGGTGACGCAGTACGCGCATCCGGCTGCACCTGCGGCACCGGCTCCGGGGTCAACTGAGGCTAGTGAGGATATTCCGTTTTAATTATGGCAAAGAGACAGGCAGCCGGTGCACCTGTGTTGCGCCCGCCGTATGGCGATATGGTGACGCGCACGCATGAGCTTTGTCTTGCACTCATTGGCCAGGCTCAGGCTGGCAATGAGAACGGGGTGAAGACGATGGCGGAGCAGCTTATGGCGCAGGTGGGTGCGCTGGTGAGCCTGATGAATCTGAAAGGAGAAAAAAATGACTAAGAGAAAAGTGCGTCCTACTGCCAGGGGGTATATCCGCAAGAACCGCGAGGCTATTCTGAAGTTGCTCTGGGATTGCCAGACGGATCTCAAGATTATAGGCGAAGATTATTGTGCGTGGTGCCGTGTATTCAAGTCTGACCGAGGGAACGCTGTGCAGATTCTGAAAGAGTTTTTCGAGCTCATCAAGAAGCTGTACTACTGTCATAAGGACAGATGCAGCGATAAGCATTGCTGCGTGAAGAAAGACATTTGGTTTCGCTGGCGCTCGCTGGCATGTTGTGAGAGGTATCGGTAAAGCAAATGAAGGAGAAAACAATGAATAAAGAAGAAGCTATGAAGTTGGCACCGGGGAGCATTATCCTGGTGGAAGCTATTGCGAAGTGTGTTGAGGGTGACGGCGTAGTGGCGGTTTCCCTGCATGGGGATAACAGGTGGCACAATTATGCGTTCGATCACGTCTACGCAAAACCGGAAATGCCTAAGTATGACCCGCGCCGGTTATTCAGAGAGGGTGATGTTGCAGAGGTGGTGATGCGGGATGGCCGCAAGCCTGGCGATGGTGCACCTGTCGGAATTACGGTAAGCGTTGCGAGCGATGAAACGGATGGCATGGTTCGCATCTGCCACCGATACGGCGCGATTCGTGAGGCTTATACGGTATCTGCGCTGTTTTTGAGGTTGCTGCGCCCAGTGGAGGAATTGGAACCGTATTATGTGGTGGAGAAAAACGGCTACTTCGAGGTGCGACACGAAAAGGGTAGAGTGGATTGCATAATAGCAACATACAACTTCCGCTGGGAAGGATATTGCAGGGAGATTCGGGAATTGCTCCCAAGCAAGGAGTCGGCCAAGGCCGAAGCTGAAGCGGAGCGTGATCGGCGGAATGCTGAATACAGGAAAAAGGTCGGGACTGAAGTCCCGTGCTCCGATGATGGAAAGGAGGGGAACAATGAATGATGATATAGTTGCAGGGGATATTGTTCTGGTTCCTGCTCGCGTTCTCATGGTTTATCAAGGCGGGGATGCCCACCTTCAGATTGATTCGGTCAGCGCGTTTGGCAAGACTAAGACGACCGGCTTATACATACCCGTTTCAAAACTGGTGAAGAAGAAGGAGGAGGCAAAGCCATGATTCTGTGCATTGACTTGCCGCCTATCGACAAGCGGTTAGACGTGAATTCGGGCCAGCACAATGGGCTGGCCCGCGCGGGTGCGGTGAAGAAGGCCCGAGGGCTGGCTCATGTGCTGACGCTGGAGGTCATGCGCAAGCACGGCGTTCAGCGCGGCGAGTTCTGCCCGCGGTATGTGTGGCTGCTGACGCATTGGCGCGGGCACCGGGTGGATTACGACAACAGGCTGGCGAGCATTAAGGCTTACCAGGATGGTGTGTTCCGCGCTCTGGGGGTGGATGACAGGGAGGTGTGCAGCGGTGTGAGCACTGTGGTGCACCTGGATAAGGGTGAGGAAAAGCAACATCTGAGCATGAGGCTGCTGCTCTTTGAGAGTCTGGCGGATTTTCAGAACGCGCTGCGTTCTAACGGCGACCTGCTGGCCGGCAAAAAGCAGGAATACTTTATCATGAGAACACAAGCAGAATTATGAACGCAAATAAATATTTCATATCTACCCGCGGTCTTGGCTACGAGGTGCGGCGAGCTGACTTGACCGGTTGGCGGGCGCTTTTCGAGTATGCGCCGGAACCGAGTGACGGGCCGATGATGTGCGCAGAGCGGCAGCGAAAGGCTGCACACATGGCCAGGAGGTTTCGCGTGGCTGTCAACAAGCAGTCGCAACAGGTCCAGGGCTGGGACTGGCTGAATTATGATCCTAGCGAGGAGATGCTGCTGGCTATGCGGAAAGATTGCTGCATCCTGAAAGATATGTTGCCGGAGGTGCTCAGCTGGCAGAGCCGGCTTCGGGATGATTATTATCTTGATTATGAGGTGCACCGCATCGGCGGACGGGCATATCTGCGCGTTGACCTCATGTTTGCCAGCACTGTAAGTCTGATGGATCGCGTGGAGTTCTGTGTGGCCGATTACAACACTACGCAGGAGGCGCTTGACGATATGCGCGAGGAGTATCAATACCTGCTGAGCACACACTTTATGGAGAAGGAGGAATGCAATGGCTAGTATTGCGCTGGCGATGAAGCCGAAGTGGATGGAGCTGATTCTGGAGGGCCGGAAGACGGTGGAGTGCCGCCGGGTGATGCCGAAGCATCTGAAGGTGGGTGATGTGGTGTACCTGTACTGCCGGGGTAAGTTGCACGGCGAGGTGCGGGTGCGTGACGTGGAGATTCTGGACGGTTCGGATGATTGGCAGATGGATTCGATAATTGATACTTTCGCGGAGGATGCATGCCTGAGTGAGGATGAGTTGCGCGATTATTGGGAGGGCGCGAAGCATCCCGGTATTATCATTCTGAAGGATGCTAAGCGGTTCGATAAGGCGCTGGAGTGGTACGGCCCTGTGGTGCAGAATTTTCAGTATATGACCCCGGTGCCGCGATGATTGAGGCTTACGTGCTGATGGGTTTAATTCTAGCGATTCTTTTTGGCGATGAGTAAGGTTGTTTTAGATGCGTGCTGCGGCTCGCGGATGTTCTGGTTCGATAAGGAGCATCCGGCGGCGGTCTATATGGATTGCCGGGAACTAGAGACGGAGCTTTGTGACGGCAGGAAGCTGGTGATCCGTCCGGACGTGGTAGGGGATTTCCGCGCTATGCCGTTTGCGGATTGTTCTTTCCGTCTGGTGGTGTTCGACCCTCCGCATTTGCGGTGGTGTGGTGAGGGTAGCTGGATGAAAGCGAAGTATGGGCAGCTGAACCGCGAGACGTGGCAGGATGATTTGCGGCGCGGTTTTGCTGAGTGTTTTCGCGTGCTGGTGCCGCATGGGGTGCTGGTGTTCAAGTGGAATGAGCGGCAGGTGAAGATAAACGATGTGCTGAAGCTGGCGCCGGTGGCTCCGCTTTTCGGGCAGAGGGCTGGCAAGACGCATTGGCTGGTTTTTATGAAAGGAGGACAGGAATGAATGAGGCTTACGTTCTGGTTGGGTTGATTTTAGCGATTATTCTGAGTGATGAGCACGCTGATTGAGTGTCCGAAGATTGATGAGCGGTTCGAGCTGCTGCCCGGGCTGCGGTATAAGGCTCTGGTTGAGGTTGACTACTGGACGGAGCGGGCTATGCAGGCGGACTCAGCGGAGGAGATTATAACGCTGATGCGCGGCTGCATGGATGAGTTCGAGAAGGAGGATCTGACAGATTACCGCATCGAGGGGTATATCTTTCTGATTCAGGAGCTGCTGAATGGCGGCGCGGAGCACGATGGTATGGTGCGCCGGATGATGCACGAGGAGCGCGTGCATCGGTGGGTGCTGGATGATGGCTTTTACGAGGAGTCGATCTGATGGTATGAGTGATTTTAACACACAGAAGACAAAGGACACGACAACTACCTGGCTGACGCCGCCGTGGATGTTGGATATGCTGGGGCCGTTTGACCTGGACCCTTGCGCAGCGGTGGGGCGGCCGTGGGATTGCGCAACTATCAATTACACGGTGGAGGATAATGGACTGGCCCTGCCTTGGGGTGACCGGGTATGGTGCAATCCGCCTTACGGGCGGGAGGCTGCTGCGTTCATGGAGCGCATGGCGGCGCATAATGGTCCGGGGTTGGCGCTGGTGTTCATGCGGACTGATACGCGGTGGTTCCAGGACTCGGTGCTGGGGACGGCGCGGTATTTGTTCATGCTTCGGGGACGCGTGCGGTTCTGCTATCTGGACGGCCGGCCAGGGCAAGCGCCTAATGCGGCCAGCTGCCTGGTGGCATGGGACAGGAGCGAGAGGAAGTTGCTGCGCGAGCTGGAGCGTGGCGGCAAGGGAAAATTGGCTATTTTATAGACTGGAGGTTGGCATGGCTGGCTCAAGAGTGATTCGCAAGGGTTTTGTGGATTCTGACCGGGTTTCCCGGCTGGAGTCGTGGTTTACAGAGTGTTTTTTCCACCGGTTGCTGCTGGTGGCGGATGATTTTGGTTTCTATGATGCGCGACCTGCTTACTTGCGGGCGCAGTTGTTCTGTACGAAGCTGGATAAGGTTCGTGAGGCCGATGTGTCACGTGCGCTCCTTGAATGTGAGCGCGCCGGGCTCATACGTTTCTACGAGGTTGACAGCAAGCCGTATTTGGAGATTCTGCGCTATGGTCAGCGGTGCGATAGAACGAAGCCAAAATGGCCGACTCCGCCAGATTTTGCGGAAGTTTCCGGGAAGTTCCGGGAAATTCCTGCTATAGCCGGAGCCGGAGTCGGAGACGTAAAAGAAAAAAGTGGGAAAAAAGAAAGTGCCGGTTTGCGGGGTGGCCCGGATGAACCTGCCCCCACCCCCGATGGGTTCGATTCCTGGGTGGAGGTGATGCGGGCGGTGCATCCCAGCGCGAAGCGCAGTCGCCGTATGGCGGCTGATGTGCGGCTGGCGGCTCTGGATGCGTTCATCCGGTTCCCTGATGCTGTGGATCACGCGGAGATGCTGACGGCATACTTCAAGGATTCGCGGCTGGAGGATAATGGTTTCTATGCTCCGAGAGGTCAGAGAAAGTTCTTCGAAGACCTGGAGGACACGGTGAGCCATGCGGAGAGGTGGCGCAAGTGGGCAGGATGGAGGCCGAAGAAAAAGGCCACAGGAGGCCACAGGAAGCCCGATATGGGCAGGATGGAGGTTTCCGAGGGCGCGAGTACCCCTGCTGACATGGAGGCGTTTTTTAAGGAAGCTAGGGGCGAGTTAGGGAAGGAAGGAGGTGAAGCATGAATCTGGGCGATGGGGTGCTGGTGCGGAAGTTTCTGCGGCAGAAGAGGTGCGCCAATGGTGAGCCTGGTGCGTACACGCTGCGGTTCATGGTGTGGATGGATGGGAATATGCGCATGAAGCCGAGGCGGGTGGAGGTTGGCCTGGAGACGACTGAGCTTGATGAGGCGGTGTTTGCGGCGAGGGTGTTTCTGCATGGTTTGCTGGCGCTGGGGGCTCGCTTCAGCGGGTTGCTGGGCGGGATGGCCGGGCGGGTGAACCGAGGGCGCAGGAAGAAGGGGCGGCGCGGGATGGCAGGGCTGCCGCTGTTTGAGAACTTGCCCCCTTCCTGCCCGGTTGACACGGAGGGCAAAAAGCATTAGGATGTGGTCATGAGCAGCAATCCGTTTTCCAAGTATTTCGAGGGTTTGCAGGTGGATGCCACGCCGAGGACGGCGCGGGAGTGGGCGATGCTGGCTCCGGAGGAACGGCTGGGTAAGTTTTTCCTGAGTTCTGTGGAGGATGAGCATCTGCTCCAGGCGATCCGCGAGCTGGTGCTGAGCGCGATGGATCGCGGGATTTCTGATGCGGAGTTTGTGAGCGAGGCGTGGGCGATGATGCGCCGACTGCGGGCGAGCTGTGAGATGCCTACGGTGGAGTTCATGCCGCAGGGGATGAGTCCGGAGGAGGTGCAGGAGTACCAGAAGAACGTGGGTAACATTGACAGCATTGCGCGGCTTCAGCTGATATTCCGGACGCAGTGTGATATGGCAGCCGGGTACAGGGAATTTCAGCAGGCTTTTGACCCGGTGAGGTTGCAGCAGTACCCTGGCTGGAGGTTTGTGCGGCAGCCTGGTGCGCGTATCAAGCGCAAGGACCATGTGGCGCATGAGGGCGCGGTGAGGCTGAAGACGGATATTGAGTTCTGGCTGGCGCGTAATTCGCCTGACCAGGGCGGTTTCAACAATCCGTTTCCGCCCTTCGGGTTTAATTCGTGGATGCTGGTGGAGGAGGTACCGCGCGAGGAGTGCGAGGCGCTGGGTCTGCTGGCTCCCGGTGAGCCGGTGGAGGTGCCTGCTGAGTATGCGCGGTTCGGCTTGGATGTGATGCTGGCGAATAGTGCGAGGGCCAGCGTGAGGGCGCTGCCGGAGGATGCCAGGCGGCGCATTGTGCAGCGGAACGAGGATGAGGGTATTCGCGTTTCCCCCACGGATGATGACCCGGATGTGTTCGAGGTGTCGGGCACGGTGCTGGAGGATGATGATTTCTTCCGCGAGTTGGATGAGATTGAGCGGGCGCTGGAGGCGCTGGATGATTTTGGATGAAGGGAGGTGCCGAATGGGTAGAGAGATGGGCAGGAAGCGCGGCGGGCAAAGCCGGTATACGGTGGCGGCGGGTGAGCGCATTTGCGCGGCCATAGCTGAAGGGGCGAGTTTGAGGAAGGCGGCGGAGGCTGAGGGTATCGGTATCGCTACGGCGCTGCGGTGGGCGCAGGCGTGGCCGGGATTCGCGGAGCAGTACGCGCGCGCGTGCGAGTTGCGGCTTGCGGTGCTGGAGGATAAGGTGCTGACGCTGTGCGAGTTGGGGCATGAGGTGGCGCGTGATGAGGAGTGCGGTCACACACGGCTTCAGGCTGTGAAACTGGAGATTGATACGTTGAAGTGGCTGCTGTGCAAGCTGGTGCCTAAGAGGTTCGGCGACCGCACGCAAATGGAGATTACGGGTAAGGATGGCGCGGATCTGCTGCCGAAGCATACGGCGGAGGAGGATGCGGCGTTCCTGGCTGCGCTGGCGGCGGCTCAGGCGGCTACTCCACCACCTGGAGGGGCGTGTGATGGAGAGGTTGATTCCAGAGGGTAAGCTGAGCCCTGCCATGTTTGCGTACAGGTATCTGGGCATGACGCTGTACCCGTGGCAGATGGAGGCTGTGGAGGCGTGCCGGCACCGGCGTGCGGAGGTTGCGGTGGTGGCTGCGAACGGCAGCGGTAAAACAGCGGCGGTGAATGTGGTGCTGCTGCTGTGGTGGCTGTATGCGTTTCCGAAGGGGCGCTGCGCGGTGACTAGCGGCAGCTGGATGCAGCTGGAGAATCAGCTGTGGCCGGCGCTGCGGGTGCATGAGCATTTGTTTTCTTCCCTGCTGGGGTGGAAGTTCAATGACACGGAGATTTCTACGCCGCAGGGCGGGTTCGTGAAGGCGTTTTCGACTAAGGAGCCAGGTCGCGCGGAGGGCTACCATGAGAATGTGGCCGCGGGGGCTCCGCTGATGGTGATGGTAGACGAAGCGAAGAGTGTGCCGGAGCCTATCTTTGACGCGCTGAACCGCTGCACGCCTACGGTGCGCATCATGACGAGCTCGCCGGGGCTGGATTCGGGAACGTTTTTCCGAGCGTTCAATGAGGACCGGGCGGCGTGGCACACGGTGGAGGTAGATGCATGGATGTGCCCGCATATTCCACCTGAGCGCATAGCGCGAGCGCAGCGCATTTACGGGCCGGATTATGAGCGCAATCCGATTTATCGCTCGATGATAATGGGCAAGTTCACGACCGGCGATGATAGTAATATGGTTCCGCGCCGGTATGTGGAGGAGGCGCTGATGCACCGGCCGGCTGAGCGGTTCGGGGACAAGTTCGCGGCAGTAGACTGGGCGGCAGGTGGTGACGAGACGGTGCTGGTGGTGCGGTGCGGGAATGCGCTGAGGATTGTGTACAAGGATAGGGAGAGGGACACGGTGAGAAGCAGTAACAGGGTGGTGGCGCTGTGCCGTGAGCATGGGGTGGAGCCGTGGAATGCGTGGGGCGATGTGTGCGGCATGGGTATTGCGATTATGCAGGCGGCGCGCGATCGCAGCGATTGGCGGTTCCGCGAGTTCAACGGTGGTGCGGCGGCGGGTGATGCTGACCACTTTGTGAATCTGAATGCTGAGGCGTGGTTTTACTTTCGGCAGAGTCTGGAGCGAGGCGAGGTATGTTTTCCTGATGGTCTGGACCGGGAGACGGTCACGCAGTTGTGCGACCGGAAGATGGAGTGGGACAAGAAGGGGCGATATAAGTTGGAGAGCAAGCCTGACCTGGCGGCGCGTGGGGTGCATTCTCCGGACAGGGCGGATGCGCTGGTGATGGCGTGGTGGGCCGGCAGGTTTGCAAGTTATTATGACGAGCCCGCGGTGGAGGTGCCGGTGGTGCCGCGGGAGTATGTGCCGGTGGATGATTGGGATGCGGGTGTGGTGCTGTGATGTGTTCCCCCATGCGGATGGTTTGTGTGCGTGCGTGGGGGCGGGTATGATGGCGGCATGAGCGAGGTTACTACGAAGGTGTCGGAGGCGGGCGGTCACGCGCCTGATGGGCTGATGTATATGCCGGAGGGTGTGCATGAGATTTCTGCCACGTTTAACGGCAAGGCGGCCACGAAGAAGGTGGTGGTGGATGAGGCGGCGTGTGCGCGGCTTCAGTCTGACCTGGAGCGCATCTGGGAGAAGGTGGAGGCGGGGCTGCGTGCCCGGCCTTGTGTGTATTTTAACCATGTGTCGGGGCCTGTGGCTATGGTGCCTAAGAGGTTTCACTGGGTGCCGGGTAAGGGTGTGGTGCTGGAAGGTGAGTGGACGGCGGCTGGCAGGGAGGCTGTGGAGGGCGGCAGTTATGCGTATTGTTCGCCGTGTTTCCGGCGTAGTGAGAGTGGCCGTGTGATGGGGCTGCTGATGCAGGGGGTTGAGGTTGGCTCGCTGGTGAATGACCCGGCTTTTGAGCGTATTGAGTGCATTGCTGCGGCGCGGTGTGTGCCGGAGGATGAGGAGGAGGTTTGCTGTGCCCGGTTTGCGCCGGATGTCTATCCCCCACGCGGGGATGTTGCGCCCGCGGGGAATTGTGGCGATAATGCAGATACCGCCGGAGGTGGCGGCATTAAGACTATGGATGAGAATAAATTGAAGACGCTGCTGGGTTTACCTGCTGATGCTGATTCTGCCGCCATTGAGGCCGCCTTGCAGAAGGCGGCGGGTGCCGGTAAGAAGCTGGAGGCTGTGGAGGCTGAGCTGGCGACTATGAAGAAGAAGGAGCATGAGCACAAGGAGAAGGCGGCGGGTGCTTTTGCGGATGGCCTTGTCAAGAAGGGCGTGATTGCCCCGCAGGATAAGGAGAAGGTGGCTGCCGCCAAGAATCTTTATATGCAGAGTCCTGCGGATGCTGAGGTGGTGTTTGGTGCGCTGCCTGAGAAGAAGGAGGAGGCTGCCGTGGCGGGTAAGGTGCATCCGGAGGCGGATGGTGCTGCGCGAGCGGATATGTCTGTGATGGATCACCTGATGGCTGAGTTCGAGGCTTAACGATACGAGCAACGATTATGGCAACTAATAACAATACGATGATTTTCCCCACGCTGGGGGATATGCTTCAGGGGGTGAATACTCCCGTGGAGAAGAAGGTGGTGGAGGCTGTGTCTTTCGCTACTCCGCTGGTGGAGAAGATGGCCCAGAAGGTGATTCAGGGTACTTCTTTCTTCCAGAAGGTGCGTAATAGCATTCCGATGATTGGGGCTGTGCCTTATAATTCGGGTACGCCGGTGGTACGCGGTGCTTACGAGATGAAGAAGGCTGAGTGTTTCAACCATTCCGGTCTGGTGTGGGTGGATAAGCATCTGGTGGAGGCTGAGCCTGAAGCTTACGCTACGCTGATGCATGATGAGATGCTGGGTGCTACCAGGGGTGTGTTTGCTAACCTGGAGCGTTCTATCATTTACGGCAAGGCTGTGAGTCCGTACGGTATGTTCGGTCTGTGTGATCTGATGGGTGATTACCTTACGATGTCTGCCACGGGCGATAATACGAAGCGTGTGCACGGTGGTGCGTCTATCTGGGTGCTTTGCACCGGGATGGAGATGATGCGCCTGGTGTGGGGCCGCGGCAAGGCTCTGAGTTTTGGTCCGCAGAAGGAGATGCTGATTCCGCAACCGACTGCGGATGGCGGACCGGGCATGATGCCTGTGTATGCCAAGGAGCTTGATTTCCGTGTGGGCTTTGATATGGCTAACGAGAATTCTGCTGTGCGCGTGGTGAATGAGTCTAAGGATCATGGTGTGACAGATAAGATGTTGCAGCAGATGATTCGTGAGCTGCCGAGTGGGTACACTCCCACTTGCGTTGTGATGGGTCGTTCCTCGCTGGGCCGTCTCCAGGATTGGCGTGGTGAGAAGCTGACGTACACGAATATCATGACGGCTACGCATGCTGCTCTGCCGAAGACTAACATTGATGGTCTGCCGATTCTGTGCACGGATGCTCTGCTGGAGGATGAGACTGTGGCGAACATTAAGGAGCTGGCTAAGGTTTCTGAGCTTACGATGAAGAAGAATATGGCTAACCTGAAGCGATAAGGAGGGTTTATTATGATTACGCATAACCGAATTGATATGCAGCTGGTGGCGCGTGTGGCTACGCCTACGACTGCCAGTGGTACGGCAACTGCCGATTGGGTGGTTGATCTGACGGAGCGCGGGGGGCG
>JAFVQN010000131.1 GCA_017504805.1 Akkermansia sp.
CAAACAGCCCGATAAATGGGAATTTGGCGAGCCGCAGGCGAGCGGAATTCTGAGCCCCGCCTACTGGCGGGGCGGTAAGTTCAATAGCCCAGGGCGCAAGCCCTGGGGTAAAGTGAAAATAGTAACCGAACCCCGAGCGGAGCGAGTGGGTGGCAGACGTGTATGCGTGTTGATATTCAAATAATCAATGCTTAACATAAACAGAACGCTCATGCGAATCTGCCACCCCGCCAGCTGGCGGGGTTCCGGCCTATTTTTTCGTCAAACCCAGGGCTCACGCCCTGGGCTATGGAAAGTGTCGCCCTGACGGGCTCAGAATTCCTCGGGCAAACAGCCCGCCAAATTCCCATCTGACGTTCCGTTAAAGCAATATTCTTTCATTGCCGGAGCACTAATCACTATGCACTCCTCGCGGCTCCGGCCGGGAGAAGGATGATATCGTACCCGAAAATATCGGTAAACATAGCCCCCTTGCTGCGCAGCGCCATATTCTCAAGCGTGAGATCCGCCACATCGGGCACAATCAGCTCCAGGCGGCGGTTTGCCGTGCGCACCGTGAAACTGCGGATGCGGCGGGAATGCGCGCGCTCCATAGCCTCCGCCACCCGCAGCAGCGCGGCCAGCTTCTGCACCCGCAGCCGGTCCGTCTGGTTGAGCAGCGCGTATGTAGGCTCTGCCGTGGTGGGAGCCCCGTGGCGGTGGTAGCGCGCCAGCAGCCCGACCACCTCGACATCCGCCCGCGAAAGCCCGAAAATCTCTGAGTTGAGGATGATATACTGACTGTGGTGGTGGTGCTTCTTGGGGTTGATATAACTGCCCACCTCGTGCAGAATAGCGGCCACCTTCAGCAGCAGCCGGTCGTGGCGGGTGAGCCCGTGCAGCTCCTGCAGCTGGTCGAAAAGCAGCATCGTCAGGCGGCGTATCTGCTGCCCGTGCGCCTTATCCACCCGGTAGTGATTTGCCAGCAGCACCGAGAAGTGTACCACCTCGTCCTCCAGCGCCAGATCATCGTGGCGCCCGGGCATCAGATTGCGCAGAAACGCATGCGAAAACTCCTCTGCCGGGCAGAGTATGCTCCGCGGTTCCAGGTCACGCGCCACCGCCAGATAAATCAGCGCCGCAGGCAGCAGCGCACACACACTGGCATAGTCCTCCTTGTACCGTCTCTGGCGCTGGGCGGGCGGAGTGGCTGCAATCTCGTGCGCCAGGTGCGCCAGCTGCTCCGTCGTCACACAATCGCCCTGCACCAGCGGGGAGGAGATAACGTGGAAATCCGGTCCGAAAATAATGAGCGCATCAGGCGGGGCTGGCAGGTCATCCTCAATATCATACACCACCTGCTCCATGATACCGCGGATATGCTCGCGAATCAGCGAACTCTCACTCTCCACCCCGGCCAGCTCCGCCGCATCACCTATCGCGAGCCCCGTGCGGTGCGCCCCCATGCGGTAACTCGCGTAATACGAGATACGCCCCTTATCGAAAAGCAGAAAACGCGTATTACCCGGCCCCACATGCAGCACCAGCACCTGCTTCTCCACCAGCTCCTCGTGGCGGTCCAGCAGCGCACGCGTATTCAGGTAAAGCAGGCGGGTCATCTCGCCATCATCCATCACCTCCAGCTGCAGCCCGCACGTTATCTGCAAGCGGTTCACCAGCGTATCCATATTCCGCACATCCAGCAGAATATTCGTGGCCAGCAGTCGCACCTCCACTGGCCCCGCCAGCCGGTACTCCGCCAGCAGCTCGTGATACCCCTGCGCAATCTGCACGCACCGGTCCATCGTATCTCGCGAAATAACCGACCCGCGGAACACATCATGCGCCAGACCCACCGGCTGCGACAGCACATCCAGCACCCTCACCTCATCCCCGCAGTGCTCCGCCACCATCATCGACACCGCATCTGCCCCCAGAAAAATCACCGCCTTCACCTGGCGGCTGGTTCGCGTTTCCCGGCGCGGATGCGCTGACTGGCGGCGGCTTCTCTGGGCTGTATTCGGCATACCCCGCATTCTACTCTATTCACCCGGCCCTTTCAAGCTGATAAAGGGAAATTCCCGGCAAAAGTACGAAGTACGCGGTCGGAAGTGCAAAGTATCAGCTCCGCCTCCGGCTATCGCCTGTCACGGCGCAGGCGCCTTGCCGTTCGCCGCATATGCCTTTCTGCCCCATGTCCGGCCGTTGGCCGGATATCGTCTGCCGCAGGCAGATATCGTCGGCGCAAAGCGCCGATATCGTCCTGACCGCAGGTCAGGATATCGTTCACCGGAAATGCCCGGGTAAATTATTTCCCAATGATAGGGAAGTGAAAAGGTTTTGCCGTTCAGGGAACGATATCCATGCCCTGCGGGCATGGACGAAATCCACGCCTGCGGCGTGGACGATATCGCGGCTTTGCCGCGACGATATCCTCCCCAGGTCCGGCCGTTGGCCGGATATCGTCTGCCGCAGGCAGATATCGTCGGCGCAAAGCGCCGATATCGTCCTGACCGCAGGTCAGGATATCGTTCACCAGA
>JAFVQN010000132.1 GCA_017504805.1 Akkermansia sp.
CGCGCTTGGTCACGAAATCCTTGCACACATGCTCGATGCTGAGCTTGGCGGTCGGAAAATTGTGTATCTCCTCGTGTAGTTTTTCCTGTGTCATCACTCTTGCTTGTAAATCATTCCTTCCAGCGGCGGCACGCGGTCCAGCAGCCCGGTGGCCTGCGCGTCCTTCACAAATTGCTCCAGCCCCGGCAGGTCAATCGCATCCGTCAGCTTCAGGCGCTTCCATGCGCTGCGTACCAGCTCCGGCTCCATGGGAGCCTGGGTCAGCTGGGTGAGCTCATCCACCACGCGCGCCCGGGCTTCTTCCGGGTGCTCGATAATCCACTGCGTGAGCTCGCGGTGGGCGCGGATGATGGTGGCAGCCTGCTGCGGGTGCAGCTTCAGCCAGCCCACGCGTCCGGCCAGCACCGTGGTGACCACATCCGGCTCCTGCACCAGCACTCTTGCGCCGGCCATGCTTTCCAGTCGCGAAACCCAGGGTTCCACCGTCCAGCAGGCGGCGATTTCGCCCTGCTTCATGAGCTGCAGCTGCATGGAGTTTGGCGTGGGGGCCACGCGGCAGTCGCCCGCTCCCTCCAGCGTGCATTTCAGGCCGTTTCTGGTCAGCCAGGCGCGGCAGGAGACATCCTGCGTGTTGCCCAGCTGCGGGGTGGCAATGCTGCGCCCCTTGAAATCGGCGGGGGAGTTAATGCCGCTCTCCGGTGCCACCAGGAGGGCCGCCCCGCCATTCACAGCTCCGGCCAGCAGGCGCACCTCGCGCCCGGCAGACACGGCATAGGCATTCAGCGCCGGGCTGGGCCCCACATAGGTGAGGTCGGCCGTGCGGCCGAAGAGGGCCTCCATGGCGGTGGGCCCGGCGTTGTATGTGTACCATTCCACCGTGTAGCCGGGCAGGTAGCGCTCGAACCACCCCTCGCCGTAGCGGGTCATGTTGCGGGCCACAAGCGCCTGCACGTGGGTCACATTCGGGAACCCGCCAATGCGGATGACCTTGCTATCCGGGTTCTCCTGATTGCACCCCGCCATCACGAACAGGGCGCACACCAGGAACAGGCAGCTGAGCAGTTTTTTGAGCATTCGTTAAAAACTACCAGAATCCCCGCCCGCGGTCAAGCTGCAAGTGCGGCAATCGATACTGTGGTCGATGTTATTTCACAGCCCGAAGGGGAGCAGAAGCAGATGTACTACGGAGCTGATTGTGTAGCTTGCCGCGGTGAGGGGCAGGTCTACCCCATAGCTCAATGCCACTGAGAGCGGCAGACGTAGTTTGTTTCCCGTGGTGCGGATGGTAGGCAGCCCCGTCAGTATATCTGGGGTAATGTACTGGCTCGGCGTGAGGGTGAGCAGGTCTGCGCTTCTCTTGAAATGGCTCTTGTCCATGTAGCTGACGCTCAGGTCTTTTTCGTTGATGCGCTCCGCTTTGGTGTAGTCAAAATCGATGGCCCGGATAAAAACCGGCATATCACCTGATTGCCTGTTGTCGAGGCGCACGAGGTAGAGCTCCGGGGCCGGGGCGCCGGTGGATTCCGGTGCTGGTGTGTCATCGTTGCAGGTGTTGACATTGTGAATCGGAATGATGACTCCTACCAGCTTCGGGTGCAGCTGCCGGTATTCCACCATAGCCTCCTTGTATGCCACACCGTTGATTTTGTAGAACTGCTCTTCCGGATAATAAGACCGGGTCGGCACCGCCTTGCCGATGCTGTCCAGCTTGGAACCGGTGTTGAAGGTGATGCAACTGCTCAGGCTGCAGAGCATACCCAAGGCAATAAGGAGGTGTCGGAACATGAGCGCATTGTAGCAGACAGGTGGAGAGCCTGCAAGCGGAAAAGCTTGATTTTCATACGGGTTCTGGTATGCTGAGCCGCATGAAGGAAATCGTTGAACGCATGACCGAACTGGCATCCGAGGGCGAGTGGAAGTTGCTGCGTGAGATGGTTCTGGCGGATTTACTGGAGGGCGGGCCGCATATCAACGCGCGCAATGCCGAAGGTGTTGGTGTGCTGCATACCGTGGTGCGGACTCATGGCGATGACGCTGCAGAGATGGTGCGGTTGCTGCTGGCTGCCGGGGCTGACCCGGATATGGCTGATGCCGAGGGGGTGACTCCCTTGCACTGGTGCGTTATCGAGGGGGCTCACAGGGGCGAGCCGCAGCTGGAGGTGCTGCTCCTGCTGCTCCGGGCCGGGGCGGACGTGAACCGGGCCGATAAGGATGGCTGGACTCCTCTGTACTCCTGCGTGAATTACCATTTCCCGGAGATGATTCCGCACCTGTTGCAGGCCGGAGCCCGCCGCGATGTGCGCGAAACAACCTGGGGACGTACCCCTCTGGAATATGCCGTGGAGCAGGGGGACGAAATATCCGCCCGCTTGTTACGCTCATGAGAAATGGGCGCTGTGTCGTATTTTCGCTGCGTGGAACGATATTGATGTTCTTACTGACGGCGCAGCAGCTTGACACTCCGGGCGTTTTCTGGTAATTTGCACACATGTTTTCCCTCCTTTCCGATAAGCTCGACGATGCTTTCCGCAAAATGCGGGGTTTGAGCAAGATTTCTGAGTCCAATATCAAGGACGCACTGCGTGATGTGCGTATGGCGCTGCTGGATGCGGACGTCGAGTACAGCGTGGCTCGCGAGTTCATTGCCCATGTGAAGGAGGAGGCCATGGGGGAAAAGGTGCTCAAGTCCGTCAAACCCGGTGAGCAGATAGTCAAGATTTTCCGCGACCAGCTTGCTGAGCTCCTGGGCGGCGATGCCGCTCCGCTGCAGCTGGAACCGGCTCCGGCCCGCATCCTCGTGGTTGGCCTCAATGGTGCCGGTAAGACGACCACTAGTGCTAAACTGGCGCGTCGTTTGCTGAAAGAGGGGCGTAAACCGTTGCTGGTTGCCTGCGACCTTATCCGCCCTGCCGCTATTGACCAGCTGGCCACACTGGCTGCGCAGATTGAGGTGCCGGTTTACACTCCCTCTGCTTCGGAGAAGGATGTCATCCGTGTGGCAAAGGATGCCCTGAAGTGGGCTGCTGGTCTGGAGCATGATGTGATTATCTTCGATACGGCCGGCCGCCAGGAAGTGGACGAGGAGCTTGTGGCGGAACTCAAGACACTGGCCCGCTTCCTGCAGCCCCAGGAGTCCCTGCTGGTGGCGGATGCCGCTACTGGTCAGCAGGCGGTGCGCGTGGCTCAGACTTTCGATAAGGCTGTGGGCCTGACCGGTATCATTCTGACGAAGCTGGATGGCGATGCCCGCGGTGGTGCTGCACTTTCCATGCGTGCAGTCACCGGCAAACCCATCAAGTACATGGGCGAAGGTGAGAAGCTGGACATGTTCGGTCCCTTTGTGCCGCAGCGCATGGCCGACCGCATCCTGGGCATGGGCGATATCGTGGGCCTGGTGGAAAAAGCCGCAGAGAAGATTGACCAGGAATCTGCCATGAATTCGATGTCCCGTATGATGAGCGGCGAATTCAATTTCAATGACTTCCTGAGCCAGATGAAGATGATGCAGAGCCTGGGCCCGCTGGAGGGCTTGCTGGGGTTGCTGCCGGGCTTCAGCAAAATCCGCAAGCAACTGCCGGATGGTGCCATGGACCCGAAGCGCATGAAACGCATGGAGGCCATTGTGCTTTCCATGACGCCGGCGGAGCGCCTGAATTACAAGCTTCTCATTCCGAGCCGCCGCCGCCGCATTGCCAAGGGCTCCGGTGTGTCCGAAATCGAGGTGAACCGCTTTATCAAGAACTTCAAGGAGATGAAGGAAATGATGGGTGGCAAGGGTAAGATGGGTGGCATGATGAAGAGCCTCATGAAATCTGCCGGTGGTGCCAAAGGAGGCATGCCCGATATGAGCGCCATGATGAATGGCCAGGGCGGTATGCCCGATATGAGTTCGCTCATGGGCGCTGGCGGTATGCCGGATATGAGCCAGATGCCTGACCTTTCTGCCCTGATGGGTGGCGGTGCCGGAAAACCGAAGATGCCCAAAGGTATGAGCGCTTTCAACGGCTTGTTCCGTCGCCGCTGATTTCTCTGCCATGGGGAAGGGAATCATAGCCTGGGTTCTGAGTTGTGCGGCCGCCTGGGCGCTCACGCCGGCGCAGGTGGTGGTGGTGTACAACGCGGCTTCCACCCGCAGCGAGCAGTGCGCCCGAGCCTACTGTGCCAGGCGGGCGGTGCCTTCCAACCAGTGCGTGGGGCTCAGCGGGCTGGGAAAGGGGCAGGATATTACTCGCCAGGAGTTTGATGCCAAGGTGCGCTACCCGCTCATGATACAGGCGCAGCAGCGCAGCTGGCAGCTGCCTGCCAATCAGCAGCGCGGCTTCAAACCGGTGCAGGCCATGGTGCTGATGCCGGATCTGCCCCTCCGGATACGTGAGGAGCAGGAGCCGGGTAAACCAGCCGGCATCCCTCACCAGAACTGCGCTTCCGTGGATTCGGAGCTGATGCTCCTGGGCGCCAGTTACCCGATCCAGGGACCGTTGAATAATCCCTTTTTCAGGAAGGACGCTCCCGTGCAGAAGGAAAAACCGCCGGTCCTGGCTGTTACCCGCATCGATGCGCCGGATGATACCACCATTCGCCGCATGATTCAGTTCCCTGCCGAGGTTGAGCACCGTGGCCTGTGGGGCTGGACGGTTGTGGACCAGGGCGGGCCCTACCCGCAGGGCGACGCGTGGTTTACCTCCATAGCCCGCATGGCCCGGGAGAAGGGGCAGCCCGTATTCCACGAGGAGAGCCGCGGCACGCTGGCTCCCGCATTCCCGCTCATGCTGGATACGGCTGTTTATTTCGGCTGGTATGCTCACCCGGCCAACGGCCCGTTCAAACCGGAAACATCTGCCGGTTTCCGCTTTGCTCCCGGTGCGGTGGCATGTCACCTGCATTCGTACAGCGGGACATCGGTGAAAAGTCCCCACTCGTGGGTCGGGGCGCTCCTGCAGCGCGGTGCGGCGGTGACTGCTGGCAACGTGTATGAACCGACCCTGGGAGGATGTCTCCATTTCGATGTCTTTTATGATCGTCTGCTGAAGGGATACACCGTGGCTGAGGCTGCGCTTATGGCCACCCCCTGGCTCTCCTGGCAGGGCGTGGTGCTGGGCGACCCCTTGTATCGCCCGTATGCCGTGCTTCAGCGTAACGGCGGTGCGGGGGATAATCCTTTTGTCCAGTGGCGCCGGCTGCTGGTGGAGCATGGCGACCGGGGGCGTCTCATGCGTGCGGTGGAGCAGCGACTCTCCCAGCCCGAGGGTGCGCAGTTGATGGAGATGCTGGCCTGGCATCTTGCCAGTGTGAAGGATCTGGACGCTGCTGCTGAGTGTTTTTCGCAGGTGGCCCGCCGCGCACAGAGTGAGCGGAATAGGGTACGAGCCCTGCTGCTTCAGGCAACGCTGGCTTTTGTCGGGAAGGATGAACGCTACGGACGCCAGTTGATGCAGCGCCTGCTGGAGCAGACGCCACGCTCCCCCTTCCGGCCAGCAGTGCAGAAAACCGCCGAATCTTTCATGCCTGAGCTTCGCCCGGCTCCTCCCCAGCCTCAGAAAAAATGATGCACCGGGCCCTGTATCACTCGCCACTGGGTGTGCTGACGCTGGGCAGCAATGGTCTGGCGTTGACATCGCTGCAGTTTGCCACAGGGGAGAGCACCGGCTCCTCCCGCGTGTTTGAACCTGCCTTCCGCTGGCTGGATGCCTATTTCGCCGGGCAATCTCCCGAATCGGAGCTGACTCTGGCTCCCGCCGGAACGCCTTTCCAGCTGCGGGTGTGGCGCGAGTGCTGCCGGATACCCAGCGGACGCACCTGTTCATACGCAGAACTGGCGCAGTCACTCGGCTGTCCTGGGGCTGCCCGGGCGGTGGGCTCAGCCCTTGCACGCAATCCGCTGCTTATCGTTATTCCCTGCCACCGGGTTATCCCGAAAAGTGGTGGTATCGGTCGGTATTCTGCCGGTACTCACTTGAAAAACAGCCTTTTGCAGCTTGAAAAATGAAATTTATTAAAGAAAAGTTGATAAAAGCTTGACTAAACACCGGGTATCTGCTATTCCATCTGCATGCGAATCGTAATGATGGCAACGGGGGACATAGCCATTCCCTCCTTTCATGCGCTGGCCGCTACGGGAAATGTGGTGGCGCTGATTACTCAGCCGGATCGTCCTGTGGGGCGCCACCTGGAGCTGACGCCGCCACGGGTCAAGGTCGTAGCGGAGCAGCTGGGAATCCCGGTATTTCAGCCTGAGCGAATGAAGGATGCCGCCGCCGTGGAACAGCTTCGCCGCTATGAGCCGGATATCGTGGTCGTGATGGCGTATGGGCAGATTCTGTCGCAGGAGGTCATTGACGTGCCCACGATTGCCTGCATTAACGCGCATGCTTCTCTGCTGCCGCGTCACCGTGGAGCTGCCTGCATTCAGGCTGCTATCGAAGCTGGTGATGATGAGACGGGTATCACCATCATGCACGTGGTCAGAAAACTGGATGCCGGAGACATCATCTGCCGGCAGTCGATTCCGCTGCGCGGAACAGAAACCGCCGAAAGCCTGCACGATGACCTGGCCGAACTGGCGCCGAAGCCGCTCATGGAGGCCATTGAGTTACTGGCAGCGGGTACTGCCGCATGTGAGGAGCAGGACGAGAATCTGATGACGTACGCACCCAAGCTGCTGCGGGCGGATGGTCTGATTGACTGGTCCCAGCCGGCTTTGCAGGTTGCCCGCAAGATTCGCGCGTATCATTCCTGGCCGGGGACTTATACCATTTATCCTTCCGTACACAGCGGGCAGGATAAGACGCTGAAGATATTTCCGCCCATAGAGATGTACCTGAACATCCGCAAGCCGGCAGATGCGTTGCCAGGAATGGTGCTGGAGTCCGGCCCGGACGGAATGCTGGTGTCCTGCGGTGGGCGTCAGGGCGGAGCCATCCGCATCAGTACGATGCAGCCCGCCGGCGCGCGCAAGATGAATGCGGAAAGTTTCTTCGCCGGGCACAAAATCATGCCGGGCACCATTTTAGGCCTTCCTTCCACCCCTGTTGCATAAATACCGCTATGGCACCTAGACAAAGAGCAGAAAACAAGAAGATGCTGGGCTTGTATGTAGACAGTGCCCTGGTTGAGAAATTTCAGAAAGCCTGCGCCTACTACGGCCAGACCATGACTTCCGCAGTCACCCTCTTCATCGAGGAGACCGTGCAGGAGTACGAAGAACTGCTGAAGGAGGAGGAGGAGGGTAATTAAGCCTTCTGTTCTGCAGGCTGCTCCGTGGCTGCCGGTTCAGCCGGCGTGTCTTCCTGAATCCACCAGCAGTACGATGCGTATGCCCAGAAAAGACCGGTCAGCACCATGCCTGCCAGATTGACGAATGCGCCGATGATGCGCCACCGGGTGACAAGGGAAAGAACCAGCACGACAAGGCTCACCAGCAGGCCGATACCTGCAAGCACCAGGGAGAAAAAGATATCATGTTCCTTAGTGAACACAAAGTTCATGACAGCGGGAACGGAGCACATCATGAGCGTGGCACCGAAATTGTCCCAGCTGTTGAAAGCATTGTAATCTTCCTGCGGTTCGTTCATGCGGGTTCAGTATATCCTGATGCGAGGCGCATGGCAATTCCTTTTTTGGACAGAGAGCTGCCATAGTGTGTACACCGGGACGATTTTTCTTTACAAAGACGGCTTATTCAGGCATTCTCTGCGCCGTCTATGTCATTTTCTGAACTTGGTATCTGCCCGGAAATTCTGGAGGCCATCGAGGTCCTTGGTTTTGAAACCCCGTCACCCATTCAGGCGCGGGCCATTCCGCCAGCCCTGAGCGGAGCAGATATCCTGGGCCTTTCCCATACTGGTTCGGGCAAGACACTGGCTTTTTCCATTCCGGCGCTGGAGTGCATCGACCCCGGCCTGCGTTCGGTGCAGGTGCTGTGTCTGGCTCCCACTCGTGAGCTTGCCGTTCAGATTTGCCGCGAGGTGGACAAGCTGGCGCTTTTCCTGGATGGTGTTTCCGCAGCGCCTATATACGGCGGTGCTTCTTTCGGCCCCCAGCTGGCCGCACTCAAGCGCGGGGTGCAGTTTGTCGTGGGGACCCCGGGGCGTGTGATTGATCTCATGGAGCAGGGGGAGCTGAGGGTGGACAATATCTCCATGCTGATTCTGGACGAGGCGGATGAAATGCTGGATATGGGATTCCAGGAGGATATCGAGCGCGTGGTTGCCATGCTTCCTGGGGAACGCCAGACGCTGCTTTTCTCCGCCACTATGTCGCCTGCCATCCGCAAACTGGTCGATTCGGTGGCGCAGAACCCGCAGGAAATTGAAATCGAGCGTCCGCAGCTCACCGTGCCGACCTGCGAGCAGTGCGTCTACGAAGTAGTCTTTTCTTCCCGGATTGAGGTGCTCAGCCGCTTGATTGAAATGGGTCGCATGAAACGTGGACTCGTCTTTGCCAATACCAAACGAGTGGTAGACGATATTGTGGATGGCCTGCTGGCCCGTGGCTATGCCGTGGACCGCCTGCATGGTGATATGCCCCAGACACTGCGTGAACGCGTGATGGATTCTTTCCGCAAGGGGAATCTCACTGTGCTGGTTGCCACTGATATCGCCGCCCGCGGGCTGGATATCGATGATGTGGATACCGTGGTGAATTTCGAGCTGCCGCGTGACCCGGAGGACTACGTGCACCGCATCGGTCGCACTGCTCGCGCTGGCCGCAAAGGCAGGGCCGTTTCGTTCATCGGTCGCCGAGATTTCTCCCTGCTGGGCAGACTTGAGCGCTTTGTCGGTGTGCGTATGCAGCGCGAGAAGGTCATGACCGGAACCCAGGTGGAGGAAGTGCGTCGCGAGTCGCTGGTCGACGAAATTCTGGAGAAAGCCGCCACTTCCTCGGATCTGCCCGAGGCGCTGCGCGACATAGATATGCCAGCCGAGCAACTGCTGGCAGCCATGTTCAACCTGCTGGTATCCAAGACAAGCCGCGAGCTGCAACCCATTCCCGAGGATCGCCCCAGCAAGTTTGCCCGCTCCAGCCGCGGGGCGGATGAGGATGGAGCCTCTGTAGAGAAGGGGAATGACTGGAGCAGCCTGCAGCAGAGTGTCACGCTCTTCATGAACGGCGGCAAGCTGCTGGGCCTGCGTCCCAAGGATATTGCCGGCCTGTTCTACAACGAAGGCGGTGCCCCCAAGGGGACGGTCGGTGATATCCGGCTGTTCCTCAAACACTCGCTCATTGAAGTATCACCGGAGATTGCCCCGCAGCTTATCGAGCGCCTGGGTACTTGCCATATCTGCGGCTACGAAGTGAATATCCGCGAGGATAAAGGGCGCCCGGCCCAGAGCAATGCGCCCTATGAGCGAGAGTTTCGCCCGCATGACCGTGAGCGCCGCGGTGCTTCCTATGCCGGCCGTGGCAATGGCAATTTCCGCCGCGATTCCCGCGAACGCCAGGACCGCTCCGAACGAGTCTTCTATGATAAGTTCAGCCGCCGTTCACGCCGCCGCGGATAAGGCGCAGCACCGCCTGATTTTTAAAAGCCACCCGGGTTGCCTCAGAAACCGCGGGTGGCTTTTTTGTGAAAAAACGCAGGGGAAGATGATGCTCAGCTCTTGTAGACACGCGGAACGCGCCCGGAGATGCTGGTGATGATGTTGCTGGGAATGGTTCTGGCGCGAGTTGTGAGCTCTTCCCAGGGGACATTCGGCCCCATGATTTCAGCGATATCTCCGGGTTGTACGCCGGTCATGTGGGTGACATCCACCATAATCTGATCCATGGTCACGCGGCCGAGCACCGGGCAGTACTCACCATTGAGATAGACGCGAGCGCCGGTGTTGGAGAGGTAGTGCAGGTAGCCGTCTCCGAAGCCGAGACCGATGGTAGCCACGCGTGTGGGGCGGCTGGTGATGTAGGTGTGGTTATACGAGACACCGTGGTCGCTGGGCAGGGTGCGCAGAAGCGTGACCCTGCTGTACAGCGTAAGGCTGCTGCGCAGTTCCCGGTTGTAGGGCGAGGGCATGGGGGAATATCCGTAGAGAATGCGGCCCAGTCTCACCATGTTCGTGTTCGGCACCTTGTAATTGAACACCGCTGAGCTGCTGCAGAGATGGCGATAGGGAATGTTGAGATAGGCCTCTAGTTCTGCCGCGGCTCCCTCAAATGCGCGTATCTGGCTATGGGTGAATGAAATGTCCTCCGCGGCTGCCGAGAGGTGGGAGTATACTCCTTCAATCTCCAGCGCTTCAAAATCAGCGAGGCGGGCTCCCATTTCTGACAGCGTGTGGGGCAGCAGCCCGGCTCGCCCCATGCCAGTGTCCACATTGATGTGCAGATGTACTTTCTTGTTATAGAGATGGCCGAGTGAGTTGTAGTGCTCCGCTTCCTCCAGACTGGAAAGGGCCACTCGCCAGCCATTCTGTACCACCATCTCCCGCTCTGCCGGGAAACACGGCCCCAGAATGAACGGACAGGTGCG
Source organism: Akkermansia sp. (assembly GCA_017504805.1). GTDB lineage: Bacteria > Verrucomicrobiota > Verrucomicrobiia > Verrucomicrobiales > Akkermansiaceae > Akkermansia. The sequence goes on from JAFVQN010000132.1 coordinate 10,466, forward strand.
GCACCCGGCTGCCTGCACGCGGGCTGCTTCCGCCGGTGTTGCCACGCCGAAGAATTCCAGGTCGCAGTCATCCAGCGCTTTCACCACGCCTTCGATGCCGTGTCCGTATGCTTCAGCCTTGACAATGGCCATCTGTTTGTGGTTGGGCAGTACCCGGCGCACTACGGATAGATTGTGGCGCATGGCGGAAGTATCCACCTCGACCCACGCGCGGAAGAGTGATGTATCCTGCATAGGACTATTGTATGCTTCCCGTGGACCGATTGCAACATTTATTTCTGGTCTGCCAGATTAAAAAAAACATTACAGACAGGTATCTCACTTGAAATCGATTTGATTTTGTCCTATACTAATCGCGTGAGTATGCAAGTCATTATCTGTACATCGGAATCCCTGAATACGATGGGGTGGGGGCTCATGGAGCTTTTTGAGAAGGGTGGTCCTCTGATGTGGCCTTTGCTTTTCCTTTCTGTTATTGCATTTATGGTCATGTTTGTCTGCCTGTGGACAACTCGGACCTCTGCTGTGCTGCCGCCGCGCATGGTGATGTCGGTTGAGTCCTGCATCCGCCGCAAGGACTACGCCGGGCTGATGAGTATGTGCGAGCGCGATGGCTCCAGCTTTGCTCTGACCATGCACGTGATTGTGATGTTCCTACAGCGCAATCCCCGTGCCAATATCGATGAGGTGCGCGAAGTCGCTTCTGCTGAAGGGGCGCGTCAGACCAATATCCTGACCCGCCAGATTAACTGGCTTTCCGATATCGGTGCCATTGCTCCGATGATTGGTCTTCTGGGTACAGTGGTGGGCATGATGAAGACTTTCATGGAAATGGCAGCCGGCAATTTCGAGGGCGTGAAGCAGATGCAGATGGCTCACGGCATTGCTGAAGCCATGATTACCACCGCCGGTGGTCTGGTGCTGGCCATTCCGGCCATGGCTGCTTATGTGTTCTTCCGCAGCCGTATCCAGAAGCGCATTGCCGATATGGAAGTGGCGGTGACTCATATCCTCTCCGTGATTGCCGTGCAGATGGATCGCGAACGGCGACTGGGCAGCAGCTACCAGCGTGGTACCACACAGGAAGTGATGGAAGAAGAGGGCTTTTAATCCCCCGCAGCACCCTGAGCACCAGTTATGAAGTTTAACACCAAGATACCGGAGCCCATAGGATTTCAGCTTGCGCCGATGCTGGATGTGGTGTTCCTCCTGCTTATCTTCTTTGTGGTGACGCAGAAGTTCATCCTCAACGAGCAGGACCTCAAGGTGAAGGTGCCCACGGCGCCTAAATCAACGGAAGAAACCTCCCGCGCCATTGATGAAATCATTATCAATGCCCGTGAGGAAGACGGCGAGCTGATTATTACCATTGATCGTGAGGTGTTCACTCGTGAGAAATTGTACGCCATGCTGCAGCGCATGATAGGGGTGAACCCGAACCAGCCCGTGCGAATCCGCGGTGATGCGCAGATGAGCTGGCAGCGCATGGCTGATGTCATTTCCACTTGTTCGCAGGCAGGTGTGTGGAATGTATCCTTCTCCAAGCAGATGCCTGAAGCAAAGAAAAAGTAATGCGCCGCGCGGGGCTGCGGGCTACCTCTCTTAAACCAGATACCCATACCATTTTATGAAGATGAAATTTTCCACCGTGCTGGCATTGGGCGTTTCCCTGGTGCCGGCATTTGCTCAGCAATCCGGAGATGAAGCACCGCTTGTCGCGAATGCGGAGGCGGACGGTTATGCCATAGCCGAGCAGTTGTATGCTCAGGCCCGTGCTACGGCTGATGCTCAGACGCGCAGCCGGGCCATGAGCCGCGCAGCTCAGTTGTTTGCCAGTTTTGCCAGCCGGTTCCCCCATTCCGCCAATCGTGAGAAAGCCATGTATCTTCAGGCAGTGTGCCAGTCAGAAGCCGGAGATTTCGCCGGTGCCAACGATACGCTGGGCACCCTGGCCAACAAGCATAAGGGCGAATATGCCGCTGCGGCTGCTTACAAGCTGGCCAATCAGGCTTCCGACCGCCAGATGTGGCAGAAGGCCATCGGCTACTACCATATTACCGTGCGTGAGACAAAGCGCCAGGACTTGCAGAATGATTCCCTGTACCGTCTGGGGCGGGCTCAGCTGCAGATGGGAAAACGCGCGGAGGCTGAGTCGACTTTCCGAACCCTGCAGGTGATGCAGGGGATTGACCCGCTGATTCTGCAGACCTCGCTGCTCTCCATGGCACAGATGAAGACAGAGGACGGCAATGACGCCGAAGCCTACACCCTGTTCCGCAATCTTCTGGGTATGCAGAGCCTGGATGACCGGGTGCGGGCCACCGCCACGCTTCAGGCTGCGCGTCTGGCTGCCCGCCTGGGAAAGACACAGGAATCTCAGGAGCTGTATGGCCGCCTGACCGGCATGAAGGGGATGGAGAAGTACGCTGGTGAGGCCCAGATGGAAAGCATCCTTTCGCTGTACAAGGCCAGAAAGTATGCCGAGGTTGTCCGCCGCGCTTCAACGCAGGCTGTCAGCCTGGATGACCCAGCCAAGGAGGCTCGCCGTGCCATCATTGTGGGGCAGTCTGCCATGGAGGTAAAGCAGTATGAAGTGGCTGTACCCTGGTTTGAAATGGCCGAGCGCTCCCAGCCGAATACGCCGCTTGCGGCAGATGCCGGCTACCGCCGTATCATCTGCCTGCAGCAGGTGCGAGGGGCAAATTTCTTCCAGCAGGCAGAGAAATACCTGGCCACATACGCCAACCCCGGGACGGCGACGGCGGCATTGCCTTCGGTTGACCTCGTGCGCCTCATGTACGCTGACCGACTGATGCAGACTGATACCGCAGCCGCTGCACGCCAGTTTGATGCATTGAATTTTGATCACCTGCCCGAAGCTGTACGGCCTGATGCCATGTACAAGAAAGCCTGGACCGCGGCTCAGGGAAATACATACGACCCGCTGCCGTCCCTGACTCAGTACATCGATGCATTCCCGGCTGACCACCGTATACCCGAGGCGCTTACGCTGCGCGGCACGTTCCTGGGTAAACAGAAGAAAATCAATGAAGCCCTGGCTGATTATGACCGCGTGATTAAGGATTACCCGGACTCCCGCTCAGTGGCGGTATGCTGGCAACGCGCCGCGAAACTGTGCGCCGGTCGCGATGCCGACAAGATGATTCACTACTATAAGGGCTTCATCAAGTGCAGCAACGAGATGACCAGCAAGGGCGGTAAGCCCAAGCCTGCTGCTCTGGCCGAGGCTCATTACAACATTGCCGGCGCTTTGGCAGACAAGGACCCGGCTGCTGCTGTGCCTTATTTCCAGGAGGCTCGCACGCTTTATCCTGAGCAGTATGCCTCTCTGGTGGATATACGCCTGGTGCAGTGCTTCTTCAAGATGAAGGATGCCGAGAACCTCAAAAAATCTCTGGAAGTGCTCGAGAGCAGCAATCGTGCATCGTACAATGCTCTCCCCCCGGCCATTTTGCGCTGGTGTGGCTGGACCTGCTACCAGTCGCATGATTACCTGTCTGCAAACAAGTATCTGTCTGATGCGCTGATTCGCGAGCCGCGTGAAAAATACACCGCTGCTGATGGCAGTGAGCAGGAACGCCCCAAGGTAGAGCCTATCGTCTGGAAGACCCTGGCTCGTGCGCGGCTGGAGCTTCGTCTCTTTGCTCGTGGCCTCGAAGCCGCCGAGCAGTACGTTTCCATGGAGAAACAACCTTACCGCCTGGCTGAGGGTATGCGTGACCAGGCTCATCTGCTTATCGGCCTGAATCGCGGGGCAGAAGCTCGCAAGATATGCGAGAATGCCATTGCCCTTGGTGTGGATGGCCCCATCAAGTCGACCTTGTTCATTGCGCTGGGTGATGCGTATTACATTGACAAGGAGTATAATGAGGCTGCCAAGTATTACGGCCGCACCGCCAATGTGGTGAGCGACAAGGAACTGAAACCTCTGGCTCTTTATAAGATTACAGCGGCTCTGAAGAAGAGCGGCAAGGAGGGCGAGGCTTCTCAGTACGAGCAGGCGCTGCAGTCGGAATTCCCCTCATGGAGTCCGCCTGCAAACGTTCAGTTCCTGATGGATGAGCAGATGCTGCGCGCGTCCCAGAATCCGCAATAATCCTGAGTTCCGGTCATGTATTATTCTGCCACTCCCAATCGCCGCAAGCGCTGGTATCGCTTGTTGACTATCAGTCACAAGAAGTTGATTCTGATTGCTTCTCTGCTGGGGGTGGTCATATTGGCCTTGCTGGTGGTGCTGGGTATATACGACTACCGGGCCAGACAATATGATTTGAAACAGGTGAGTTCAGGCCTTGGCCCGAGTAAGTTGTATGATTCAGCAAATAATCTGCTGGCGTACATTTCGGATGATTCTGGCCGCTATGTTCCCCGGACCGAGCTGCCGGAGCACCTGGTGAATGCCTTTGTGGCGCGCGAAGATGACCAGTTCTTCGAGCACGGTGGGGTGGTGTTTTCCTCAGTTCTGCGTTCAGCCGTGCGGAATATCATGTCCATGCGGTATGAACAGGGTGCTTCCACCATCACCATGCAGCTGACTCGCAATGTCTTTGAGCTTTCCGGAAAGTCGCTGGACCGCAAGCTTCTCGAGACCATGATTGCTCAGCGTATTGAGCAGCGGTTTGACAAATATACGATTCTGGAGCAGTATCTCAGCCGCATTTATTTCGGTCAGAGTTGTTATGGAATCAAGGCCGCGGCCCGCCGCTACTTTAACAAGGAGGTCAAGGACCTGAGCCTGGTGGAGTGTGCGACCCTTGCTGGTCTGGTTCGCGGGCCTTCCTTGTTCAATCCCGTGGACAGCATGGAGAAAGCCATGGTGGTAAAGGCTGAAACGTTGCGGCGTATGCTGGAATGCGGCATGATCAGCCAGGAAGAATGCGATACCGCAATAGCTGCACCCATTGAGTTGGACCGCGGGTCAATTGAAGCCAGGGTGTCCAGTTCCTATGCGGTCATCTGGGCCAGGAAGGAACTGGATAAACTCGGGCCGGAGATCCCGGAGCATTCCGGGGGAATCTCGGTTGTATCCAGCCTGAATCTTCCGCTGCAGAAGTATCTGGAAACGGCGGTTGAGCAAGCCCTCCGGGCTGTGGAGCAGCCAGGCGTCTATCCGGACGCCTGGGTGAGCGGCCTCAGCGAAGAACAGGCTGCTGCCGTCCGTAAGTCATATGCCAGGTTGAAGCGCCCGGAAGGGTTGAAGGTGCGTGGCGAGGATAATAATCTGGAGGGGGTGCTGCAGTGCTGCGTGCTTGTGGTGGATACCCGCCTGAATCACCGGGGCAAAGTTCTGGCCATGGTAGGTGGACGCAGCGCCGTTGACGGTAAGGACCGCTGGCAGGATGAAGTACGCCCCGGCAGGGCGGCTGCCCCTCTGTTGTTCAGCGCTGCCCGTCTCCCGGGGGTAGAGGGAAAGCACGTTGTAGCCAGCAGCACAGAAATCTCCGGCAGGGAGCTCGGGTATGATGTCGTTCGTTCCTTTTATGATTCCCTGAAGCTGGGTATCGAGCTGCCTGGGCGCGAGCAGGAGCTGTATTTGTACAACGGCATGTTCAAGCTGCGCAAGCTTGAACTGGCCCGTCTCCTGTTCTGTATACAGAATGAAGGCCGTGGCTATCAGTTCCGTCTCGTGAATTCGATATGGAACAGTAACCTCCAGGCTATCTATGTGGATGAACCGGAAAAAGCTCCCGATTATATATGCCGTCAGGGGGCTGTTTCTGTCTCTGAAATGCCGCCTTTCCGCAAGTCGGAGGGTGAGCCGGTCACCATGAATGAAACCCTGCCGGAAGGTGGGGGACAGTGGGTGGTGGTGAGCCGTCCGCGAGCGGCCTGCGTGTTTGTCTGGATGGGATTCGACAACCCGTCGCACCCCATGGCTGCCAACAGACAGCTCCGGATTCTCGCTGCTCGCGCAGCCATGAATCTGGGGCGTGACATTCATGAAAAAGCCCGGGCCGAGCTGCGTAAACTGCAGAAGGCTGAGAAAATACAACGTGGAAAGGCTTCATGATGAATGACTATGCTGCTTATCTGACTGTTGCTCAGCAGGCTGCACGTGATGCCGGTGCATTCCTGAAGCAGCGGTTCGGCTGCATCCAGCAGGTCGATGAAAGCCTGGCTCACGATGTCAAGCTGCGCCTGGATAAGGAAGCCCAGATGCTGATTACCCGGCATCTCCTGGCAGCGTTTCCGGAGAGCAGCGTGCTGGGGGAGGAGGGGAACTCCGGCCGCCAGGATGCTGAGTTTCTTTGGATTGTGGACCCGATTGACGGCACTGTGAATTACTTTTACGGTATTCCGATTTTCTGCGTGAGTATCGCACTGCAGCACCGCGGTCGCCTGGTCATGGGGTGCGTGTATGATCCTATGCAGCAGGAGTGTTTTTCGGCCATTGCCGGGGGCGCTGCTCTGCTGAACGGTATGCCTATTACCGTATCGGCACGCAGCCGCATGGCTGAGGCAATCGTGTTTATCGGCCACGGCACGCATGATGGTTCCGGCGAGGTCGGAATCCGCCGCTTTGCCCACATATCCCGCCAGGTGCGCAAGATTCGCATCCTGGGTTCGGCGGCACTGACGCTGTGCTACATCGCCGCTGGACGCTTTGATGCCTACGTGGAAGGTCGCATTTGTCTGTGGGATTTTGCTGCCGCCCGCGTCATCCTTGAGACGGCCGGGGGAAGCCTGGAGTTTGAACCGCAGGAGGAAGATGCCGCCCGCGGAGCCATTATTGCCTGGAATGGCAGATTGCCGCTGCATGAAGCTCTGAAACTTGATTCAAACGCATGACACCGGTTTCTTCAGTTCGCCAACTGGCCTGGAAATGCCTGCTGCGCTGGTCGCAGGGGGGCATCTTTGCCGAAACGCTGGTGGCTCGCACAGCCGCTGAGCATTCACTTTCCCACGCCGACCGCTCCCTCCTGCAGGCCATTGTGTACGATACCCTGCGCCACATGAGCTGGCTGGACCACATTCGCAAAACGCTGCGTCCCGGTAAGCTGGAGGAAAAGATGCGATGGCTCGTGCTCATGGGACTCTGCCAGTTGTTTGTGCTGCGTCAGGCGGAGCATGCCGCGGTGAGCGAAACCGTGCGCCTGGCACCGCAACGCGTGCGCGGCGTGGTGAACGGCATGCTGCGCAATGCCGTGCGCCGTATGAAGGAATTGGAGGCAGCGCGGGCTGAGCTGCCTCTGGAGGTGCAGTATTCCACGCCCTCATGGCTTGTGAATCGCTGGCTGCGCGAGTTCGGAGAGATCGAAACCCGCGCCATGCTGGAGTGGAATACCCAGACACCGCCGGTGTATGCCCGCCTGAATCCGCTGAATCCCCCGGCTGACATACCTGATGCCTGGGAACCGCTTCCCGGATTATCCGGCTGGTACCGGCTGAATGGCCCGTTGCCGCTGGAGGCTCTGAGGGCAGGGCAGTTATATGTGACCGACCCCTCTACGCGCTATTGCGTAAAGCTGCTGGCTCCGCAGCCGGGTGAGCGCGTGCTGGACGCCTGCGCCGCGCCCGGCGGTAAGTCCGCAGCCATGCTGGCTGCAACGGGGGGGGACCTGCATCTGCTCGCTACAGACGTGGAGGAATTCCGCCTGAAACCCTTGCGGGAGAATCTGCTGCGCTCCGGCGGGCAGGACGTGCAGGTCGCGCAGCACGATTGGACACAGCCGTGCCCGGCGGCGTGGGCAGGGGTGTTTGATGCCGTGCTGCTTGACGTCCCCTGTTCCAATAGCGGGGTACTGCAGCGGCGTGTGGATGCCCGCTGGCGTCTCTCGGAGAATGAGTTTTCGCGACTCGCGGCTCTTCAATTGCAGATTCTGGAGCAGGCCTGTGCAGCCGTCCGCCCCGGCGGCCGCCTGGTGTACAGCACCTGTTCCATCGACCGTGAGGAAGATCGCGCCGTCGTAGATGCTTTCCTCTCAACCCACAAGAATTTTGTCTTTGTGAGGGAATATCTGGCACTTCCCCACCGGGAACAGGCGGATGGTGCCTATGCCGCTCTCCTGCAACGCGCTGAATAAAAAATCCTAATGCTGTTGATTCGTTGCAGAGTCAGGTTCAATGGCACACCAATCCGCCTTACTGAATTCAGCCGAGGGAGCAGCTGGCTTTGCGCCCACGGCGCTGGGGCAGGTTGATGTGTAAGCGGAGTTCCCTGTCGCTGCTGCTCAGCGTTTCCATGAGTACCGGGGGTACATCGTTGCTGGCGAAGCCCCATTCTCCCAGGTATTGGCAGATGGCGATGGTGGATGCGTCCGGCGGTAGCTCATCAGGCTCATACAGGCAACTGTTGACACGAATCGGGTACAGCCCCATTTCTGCCTGGTGCCGCCGGATAGACGGTGGAAGGAGCTGCAGTTCTGCACAGGATGGCCTGTCTGCGGAAAGTGTGTCGTAGTAATTTTTCTGATATCTTGTCTGCTTGTTGCCATTGGGCATGAGGGTAAGTCCCAGCCATACCTTTGCTGCCGCAAACGCCTGCATGACTTGTGGGGAAACTCGTAAATCAAAATCGGCCATCTGGCAATCAGCCATAATACCGATGTCGATGCGGGGGGACTCACACTCAAGGAGCAAAGGTCGGTTGTGTGTCAGAAACTTCTTCCATTCGTGGAAATCCACCTTGCCATCGGGCTCCAGCGGGGCTTTGTATGAGGGCGAAATATACCCGCCGCGCTCCCGCTTCTGCAACCATCCCGACTTCAGCAGCGGAGAATCGTCCGGCAGGTTATCGCAATAGAAATAGATGGAGCTTTCTATACTCATGGTTGTTTTCTCTGCTTATTATAAATAAACGCCACGGATATGCAAGGCCAAACAAGCGAATATCGTCCTGGCACATCTTCGGAACGAGCACTCGTAAAATAGTCGAATTTATAAAAAAAAGCTCGCTTTCCCCATATTCGGCGCTATAATGAGGGACAACCAATCCCCCCGCACTTTATCTACCATGATTACAAAAAAGCTCACCATTCAGAACAAACTTGGTATTCACGCACGTCCTGCCGCTCAGTTTGTGCGCGTGGCCAGTCGCTTTCAGGCTGATATCTCCGTTGAAAAGGATGACGAAGCGGTGGATGGCAAGAGCATTATGGGGCTTATGATGCTGGCTGTGGGCTGGGGAGCGGAAATTGCAGTCACGGCGGATGGCCCCGATGAAGCGGAGGCCATGGCTGCGCTCGAAGAGCTGATCAACAACAAGTTCGGCGAGGCATAAGTCTCGCCGTTGGCTTTTTTACCTTCACCCGATTTCCGGTTTATGAGCGAAGGAGCAGAACGCCGGTTTCAGGGGCAGCCCGTTTCTGCGGGAATTGCCATGGGACGTCTGCGCGTGGAAGCCCGCGGTTGTGCCGCCCCGCCTACCCGCACTATTCCTCCCACCGAGCTGGAGTCCGAGTGGCAGCGCTTCGAGAAGGCGCTGGAGCGCACCGAGCTGGAAATCAAACTTCTCAAAACACGAGTCGAGGAACTCAGCGGTGCGAATGAGGCCGCTATTTTCGATGCGCACCTCCTCTTCCTGCGCGATCGCATGATTATCTCCCGCATGCGCAAGGAAATGCCCAGGCGCCTGCAGAATATTGATTCGGTGTACTACGCCGTGGTGCAGAACTTCATGGAGGCCATGCGCATGGTGGACGATGCCTACCTCCGCAGCCGGGTGGCAGATATTGCAGATGTGCTGCAACGCGTGCTTAAAAACCTGGACCAGGGTAGTGCCCGGACGCGCCGGAACAAGACGGTGAGTGAGGAACCCTGCCTGCTGGCCGCATATGACCTGACCCCCAGTGATACCGCCGACCTCGATTCTCAGAACGTGCTGGGGTTTGTGACAGAAGCCGGCTCTTCCATTTCGCACACCGCGATTCTGGCCCGCTCACTGGGGCTGCCGGCGGTGGTGGCGGTGCCGAATCTGGTGCGAGAGGCCCGCGTGGGCACTCCCGCCATCCTGGATGGCTACCATGGCACCCTGATTCTCAATCCCACGGCTGAGACTCGCGCATACTACGAGCAGATGCGGGCCGAGAAGGAGAAAGCCTATCAGGCCCTCCTGGACATGCGCGGCCTGCCGGCCGAAACGCGGGATGGCCGCCACATCCGCGTGGCCTGCAACCTGGAGTTTGTGCATGAGTACGGCTCCATCAAGCGCAACGGGGCAGAGGGCGTGGGCCTGTACCGTACCGAGTTCTTCCTGCTGGGGGGCGATGGCCTCCCCGATGAGGAAACCCAGTACCAGCACTACCGCCGCCTGGTGGAGGAATGCGCCCCGCAGGAGGTGATTTTCCGCACGCTGGATTCCGGTGGCGACAAGTTGCCCTTCGAGGTGCAGGAGGAGAAAGAGGAAAACCCCTTCCTGGGCTGGCGCGGCATCCGTGTTTCCCTGAGCCGCCCGGCTGTGTTCAAGGAGCAGCTGCGGGCCATTCTGCGTGCTTCGGCGCATGGCAAGGTGGGCGTCATGTTCCCCATGGTCTCCGGCCTCACTGAGGTGAAAGACGTGCATGCCATTCTCGATGAATGCCGCCGCGAGCTGCGCGAGCGTGGCGAGGCGTTCGATGAGAATATGCGCGTGGGTATCATGATTGAGGTGCCCAGCGCCGCCGTCATGGCCGATGTGCTGGCCCGCTACGTGGATTTCTTCTCCATCGGCACCAATGACCTCACGCAATACACCATCGCCGTAGACCGCGTGAACTACCGCGTGGCCAGTATGTTCCGCTCCACGCACCCCGGTGTCATCCGCCTGATTCACCAGACCATCAAGGCCGGCATCCCCACCGCCATCTGTGGCGAAATGGGCGGTGATATCACCCTCGTGCCGCTCCTCGTGGGCCTGGGGGCCACTGAGCTCTCGGTGGGGTCTCATCTTCTCCCGCTCATCCGCTTCGCCATCCGTCATCTCAACTATGAGGAATGCCGCCAGATGGCCGAAATGGCACTTCAGGCAGAAGATTCCCGCACCATCCGCGCTCTTTCCAAGGAACTCGCCCTGCGTTCCTACCCGAACCTTTTTGAGTAAAAAGAGCGCAACTAACAGGCGGGTTGCCTGTTGGTTGCGTGCGTTGGGCCATTGCTGGTTAATTATTTTTACCCATTCCGGACGCGGATGATTTTCAGGTTCATGTTGTCGGACAACCTGGAATCCGCTCCCTACATCAAGCTGCTTGCCGATGCTACACTGCGCACTATCCGCTTTAAGCTGACGCTTTCCATGCTGATTAACCTGGTAGCCATCACTCTTTCAGATGCCCCGTGATTTACGGAGGTTGAATAACTCCGTGGGTGTTTGTTGCATGCCGGAAAGAATACTTGCGCCGGATGGGGGCAGGGGTATAATGGCTGGTAACCGTTATGAGCATCATTTCCTACGCGAACCAGAATGTGTATGAGCTGGTGGCCTACCAGCCCGGCAAGCCGATTGAGGAAACCGCCCGCGAGCTGGGCCTGCGCCCGGAGGATATCGTGAAGCTGGCTTCCAATGAGAACTCCATGGGGCCTTCTCCGCTGGCTGTGGAGGCCATGCAGAAGGCGGCGTCCGACATGCACATCTATCCGGATGGCGCATCCTTTGCGTTGCGCAGCCGCGTGGCGGAGCTGCACGGGGTGGACTTTGCCAACACGGTGGTGGCCAATGGCAGCAGCGAGCTCATTGAGCTGCTGGCCCATGCGCTCCTGCGCCCCGGCACGGAAGTGATTGCCGCGGATTATGCCTTCACGCTCTATCCCATTGTCGCAAAGCTGATGGGGGCGGGTTACATTTCCATTCCCAACCGGGATAAGTGGACGCACGACCTGGAGGCCATGCTGGCCGCCATTACCCCGCAGACACGCCTGGTGTTCATCACCAACCCGACCAACCCGGTGGGCACCATGGTGACCCAGGAGGAACTGGTATCCTTCATTTCCCGCGTGCCGGAGCATGTGGTCGTGGTGATTGATGAGGCGTATATCGAGTTTGCCGGTGAGCAGACAGATAGTGTCAAATTCGTGAAGGAAGGCAGGAATGTGGCGGTTCTTCGCACATTCTCCAAGGCTTATGGCCTGGCGGGAGCCCGCTGTGGTTATGCCGTCACGACTCCGGAAATGGCGGATTTGCTCAACAAGGCCCGCTCTCCGTTCAACGTGAATGCCTTTGCTCAGGTGGGCGCCCTCGCGGCTCTGGATGACCACGACCACATCACCCGCTCGGTCGATATGGTCAACAAGGGGCGGCTGCAGTACGTCCGGTTCTTTGAGGAACGCGGTCTGGAGTATGTGCCGAGCCATACGAATTTCATCCTGGTCAATGTGGGAGATGGAGTGGAGGTCTTCCGGCGTTCGCTGGCTCTAGGGGTTATCATGCGCCCCATGGCTGCATACGGCCTGAAAGAGTACATTCGCATCACTATTGGTACTGAGCGGGAAAATGCGCGTTGCATCGAAGTATTGAGCGCTGTTTTCGATTCGTAACATATAGTGCTTGCTGAGAGGCAATCATTATAGTACAATATTGATTCACATGACCCATTTGCCGCCAATGTCCCGTTCCATACACCTCCTTGTCGTCTGTGCTTCTGCCCTGTCCCTTGCAGCTTTGAGCGGCTGCCGCACTGTTCCGATTTCCGGTCGCCAGCAATTCATCATGAAACCGATGCAGGAAGAAACGGCTCTCGGCCTGCAGGCTTTCCAGGAAGAATGTAAGAAAGAAGTAGTCAGCAATAATCCGCTGTATACCGCTGCGTTGCGAAGCTGCGCATCCTCGCTGGTGCAGGTGGCTGAAGGTGGTGAATCGTATGACTGGCAGTTTGTCGTGTTTGCGTCAGAAGAACAGAATGCATACTGCCTCCCCGGCGGCAAGATTGCGGTGTACAGCGGTATTATGGACCTCATGAACAACGAGGCTGAGCTGGCTTTCGTTGTGGCTCATGAAATCTCACACGCCATTGCCCGCCACTATGGCGAAAGTTCTGCCTGGGGCTCGGTGACGGACCTCGGGGGACAGGTGCTCAAGTCCATCAATCCTGACTCCGCGGCTTCAACGCTGTATGACCCTCTTGTCAAGTATACCGTGAATCTCCCCTTCAGCCGCAAGGATGAATACGAAGCCGATTTGATTGGCATGATTCTGATGGCCCGGGCCGGTTATAATCCCTCCGCGGCCATTGAATTCTGGTCCCGCTTTACGGAAGGTAAGGAGCAGAGCGCTCTCAATGGCCTGATGAGTACTCACCCCCGCAGTGTTGACCGTATCAATGCCATGAGGGCCAATCTGCCGCGCGCGATGGCTGAGTACAATGCCGCACCTCAGAAGAAAAATTACGGCATGCAGCTTTAATTAAGGGCATGCCCCTTTTGTGATTCGTTCACCGCAGTGCGCATATCGCGTCGGTCGTACACGTAAAAAGACCTGCCGTCAGGCAGGTCTTCCGGATTGAGAGCGGATGATGGGATTCGAACCCACGACATCAACCTTGGCAAGGTTGCGCTCTACCACTGAGCTACATCCGCGTGTTTTCTGTGAGAGCGGATGATGGGATTCGAACCCACGACATCAACCTTGGCAAGGTTGCGCTCTACCACTGAGCTACATCCGCGTGTTTTTCTGTGAGAGCGGATGATGGGATTCGAACCCACGACATCAACCTTGGCAAGGTTGCGCTCTACCACTGAGCTACATCCGCTTTTTGCTTGTTCCGCATCCCCGTTTCCGGGTGTTGCGTGGAAGCGGGGCTATTATACTCATCTCCGCGCCGGACGCAAGCCTTTTTTTGCACAAAATGCGTTTTCGGTGGAAAAATCTGATTTTTTGCCATTTTCCGCGTTTGGGTGAGTCTGTGGCCTGGCTGGATGGGATTCGAGGAGCCGGGGCGAGAAAAATGTACAATTTGCTTGTTTTGTCACACTGCTGTGCTAGAATACAGAGAGGTATTGTTCTATGAAACGCATGAGATTGATTTCCAAGGTCCTGATGGCATCTGTGCTGCCTGTGGCGGCGGGGGATGAGGTGCCGAGTGTGGTTGAAGGCCACCGGAGTGTGGAGCTGACATACCCCCAGCCGCTGGTCAGCATGACCGTGGTGGGCAATGGAAGGGGATATGACGGATACAACTACAGTGATGAAGACCTGGGGCGGCATCTGTTTACCATTACCGGGGATGATAAGCACAAACCCATCGCCCGGTGGACGGACCAGGATGAACTCTGCATCAGTTTCCCGAAAGGTACCTCCTGCGCTACGGAGTATACCTTCCAGATAAAGTCCGGCACCACCTACCTGGGCGGTGAGTCTGTGCCGACGGAGCGGTGAAGTTCCGCTGCCCGGCTGATAAATTGGAGGGCAAATCCTTCATGGATGCCCGGGGGCTGGGGGTCGTGGTGTGCCCGCATCAGTATCGTACGAAGGAAAGCATGGAGTTCTCGCCGTCTACCCCGTTGCGCTTTGTGTTCCGGAAGGCAAAGTCGAGTTTCTGGACGGGGAATACCTATTACGTGGGCCGCGTAGAGGCCACGGTGGAACCCGCATACCTGAAGCAGGGGATTACCCGCATATCGCTGGAGCAGTTGCAGCGGCGGGGCGAGAAGGTATGGAGCAAGCTGCGGGAAGACAGTCCGCTGCCGGGGCATGTGGTGGTGCGCCCGGTGAAACCCCTGTCGGACGATGATGAGTGGCACCTGCTGGTTCAGCCGAAGGAGGGACAGGGCTTCTGCGGGGATTCTCCCGTGTGCAGTGCGGTGAACCCGTTGCCCGAGCTGGGCACCGGTGTGAAGTGGCAGGGAGATGCCGCCAGGGGGTACCGCCTGGAAGTGCGATTCAGCAACCCCATGTCCACGGTGGATATGCCGGCGCTATTTGACCGCATGCAGCTTGCGGTGGGAACCAGAGCCGCTAAACCTGCCGGGACCGGTAAGAAGAAGCTCAATCTGGGAGGATGCACCATGGAGTTCCGCTATGCCGGTGTGCTGGAGATGGAGCCGGTGCGGCAGGGTTGGCGCTACGATGATGAAGAGGAGGAAGATGAGGGAGGAGCTGCTTTTCTGAGCTATGTGCCGCAGGGGCAGTGCATGGGCTTTGTGGTGGAGGTATCTGCCACGGCTCCGGCTCTGCTGGATGTGGTGCTGCCGGCGGATACCAAGTCGTACCTGGGCTTCAAGGTGGCCGGTGAGCACCGCCACCGCATTGCGCTGAATCCTGCCTGGCCCCGGCTCCTGCCGGAATCAGATGTGATTGTGCCGCTGAAGGGTGACCGCAGGCTTCGTATTCCCACTACCAACGTATCAGGGATGCAGGTGCAGGCCTGGAGACTGTCGCATGACATGAGCGCCACTGCATTTCATAATAGCCTGCTTGATACTTCCGAACTGGCTGCAGCCAAACTGAACTATGATTTGTTGCATGCCCGCGACTGGCGGGGAATGACGGAATCAGATGACATCGAGTACGCTGACGAATGCTTATCCGACGCTCGCAGGAAGGCGAAGCGGTCAGCCGCCCGCAGCCGTCTGGTGCTGAAGAATGCCACTCCGTTCCCCGGTTGTTGGTTGCCGTCGCTGTCGGCGGGCATGCTGCAGAGTGGCGAGACTGTGCTGCGCCTGGATGATGCACTGGGCTGCATCCCCCGGCCGGGTATGTACCTGCTGCGCCTGAGTAGCGAGACAAACCCGCAGGTGCGCAGTGCGCTGCGCCTGATGGACCGGGCAGAGGAAATGCTGGATGCACAGCGAGACGTGGTGGTGCAGGTGACAGATCTGAATGTATGCTTCGGTGAGGACGCTATCCTGGTGAATCATTATTCGGATGGCCGCCCGGTGGCGGAGGGCACCATTTCCTGGCTGGACTCTAAGGATAAGCCCCGGCAGCTTGATATCCGCAACGGTATCGCCTGGCTGCCGCAGGATTGGCATGGCGGTGTCAAAGCATGGGTACGTTCCGGGGCCGATGTGGTGCTGGTGCGGGCTCCGTTCAGCACCCGGCGTGAGTTTGACGACCCTGCGCTGTCGTCGGAAAAGGCATCCACCCTGCTGGTGCTGGACCGCCCTCTTTACCGCCCGGGCGATGAGGTGCATGTGCGTGGTGTGCTGCGCAGGTTGCAGGTGGACGGCAGCGCTGCCATTCCAGAGGAAAAGACTGTGAGCGTGAAACTGCTCCACCCGAATGGCGAGGAATTGGAAAGCCGCGAGCTGCCGCTCGGAGATTTCGGTGCCTTCGAGACCTCGTTTACGCTGCCGACCGGTGAGGATGACGTGACCGGCAGGTATGAAGTGCAGGTGAAATGCGGTTATTTCCGCGAAAGCGCAGCGGTGCGCTGCGAGGTGTTCCGGCGCGATGCGTTCAAGGTTGAGCGCAAGCTGGATATCGACCCGGTGGCGCCGGAGTCGTTCACGCTGCGCGTGTCGGCGGTGGATTACAGCGGCAC
>JAFVQN010000133.1 GCA_017504805.1 Akkermansia sp.
ACATGGATAAAATGCGCAGAAGTTCAAACGAAGAGTTGCGTTGGCTGGGTATTGCGGTGCTCATAGTCCAGAGAGGTTGAAGTGAGGAATAAAATTGTCTAGCTGTTCGGATAGAGACTACAGCATTTGGAATGCTGTAGCAAGAAAATTATGTAATTATCTGTTAGAATGGCATGCAAGATGTCAGCTCTCTTGTGGTGCGCTATACTTTAGTCAAATGCATTTGAGGTTCAGGGATAAAGATACATGAGTATTCCAAATGCTTACTGCCTATTCAGAAAGAGCAAAAATCCGTGTTCCCATGGTGGGAACACGGATTTGGAGTGTTGCGTGCTGGCAGCCTGTCTTACTTGGCGCGGCAGCGGCCGATGAGGCGGACGATTTCGCCGATGATGAGGACGGGGCAGGTGACGGCGGCGATGGTGAGCCATTCGCAGAGGGTGAGGGGCACCGTGCGGAAGATGTCACCACCGAACTGGGTGGCCAGCACCTGGCCGAAGAGGATGATGGCCAGGATGCAGAGGAAGCTGCGGTTGGCAAAGATGCCGTTCACGAAGCTGTTGTTGGTGCCGTAGACACGGGCGTTGAACAGGTTCCAGAACTGCAGCATCACGAAGCCGGTGAAGAGCATGGTGACGGAGTGGCGGAAGGCCTCCGGCTCCGCGTCCTGAGAGGGCATGCCCTTCACATAGCTCACCAGCGCGATGATGAAGCCGATGCCGAGGCAGAGAATCCAGCGCCACATGGTGGGGGTGATGATGAAGGCGAACTTGTTGCGCGGCTTCTGCTCCATCACGTCATCGCTGGGCGGCTCAGAGGCCAGGGCCAGGGCGGCGAAGGTGTCCATGATGAGGTTTACCCAGAGCATCTGCGTGACGGTGAGCGGCAGCTCGCAGCCGATGAAGGGCCCGAGGGCGGCGATACCGCAGGCGGCCACATTCACCGTGAGCTGGAAGACGATGAACTTCTGGATGTTGCGGTAGAGCGAGCGGCCCCACTTGATGGCGCGGATGATGGAGGCGAAGGAGTCATCCAGCAGGATGATATCGGAGGCTTCCTTGGCTACGGAGGTACCGGTGATACCCATGGAAAGCCCCACATCCGCGTGGTTGAGGGCGGGGGCATCATTGGTGCCGTCGCCGGTCACAGCGACGACGTGGCCCTTTTCCTGCAGGGCGTTGACCAGGCGGAGCTTGTCCATGGGTTTGGCGCGGGAAAGCACGCGGAGGTCATTCACGCCATCGAGCAGTTGCTGGTCAGTGAGCTGGCCGAACTGGTCGCCGGTGAGCACGGCGCCCTGGGGCAGTTCCCCCTCTGGCAGAAGGCCGATTTCGCGGCCAATCTGGCAGGCGGTTTCGAAGTTATCGCCGGTCACAATCTTGATGCCCACGCCGGCTTTGTGGCAGGAGGCCACGGCGGCGGGAACATCCGGGCGCACCGGGTCCTGGATGACGAAGCAGCCGAGCCAGGTGAGACCGGTGCAGGCATCCTTCACCGCTTCAGGGGAATCGGCTCGGCCTTCCTTGTAGGCCAGGCCGAGCACGCGCATGGCTTTGCGCTGGGCTGTGCGGATGATGGTGAGCACCTCCTCGCGGGCAGCATCGGTGAGCTCGCCTGCGTATGCGGTGGAGCACTTGGAGAGCACTACTTCAGGGGCTCCCTTCAGGAAGATGACCTCGGTGCCGAGCACGGCGGAGGTACCGCAGGTGGCCATGAACTTGTTCTGTGTGTGGAAGGGCAGCTGGGAGATGACGCTGAACTTGCTGCGGGCGTCGGTGTAGGAAACGCCCTTGTCGTTCAGGAACATGAGCATGGCACCTTCGGTTACGTTGCCGAGTACCTTGCCGGCTTCATCCAGGTCGGCGGTGGAGTTGGCGGCCACGGCTTCCGTGAGCAGCGGGAAGATGGGTGCGGCGGTACCCTGTTCATTCACGCCGGGGAAATTGGCTTCGCGCACCGTCATGAGGTTCATGGTGAGTGTGCCGGTTTTATCGGAGCAGACGACGGTGGCGGCGCCGATGGTTTCGCAGGCGTCCATCTCGCGCACGAGGTTGTTCTGCTTGGCCATCTTGCGCATGCTGTAGGCCAGACTCAGGGTCACGCTCATGGGCAGACCCTCCGGCACGGACACCACGATGAGCGTGATGGCAATCATGAAGTAGGTGAGAATCTTATCCGCAGCGGCCTGGGGCATCCAGGTGCCGGGGTCGGCGGGCAGGATGCCGCTGCCGATGAGGGCGCCAACGGCCACGCCGAAGATGACCGCGCCGGTGATGAGGCACTTGAGCCGCACGCCGAAACCGCTCTGCTTCACCCAGGCGGGGGAGGGTATGCTCACCTTGGCGTAGCCAAGCAGGTCGCGGATGACCGGGTACCATATCTTCAGGGTGGCGGCGGCAATGCCGGCGATGAGCGCGGCAAAGAAGTACCACTGGCTGGTGGAGAGCACGAACTTGCCCAGCAGTGCATCGTGCGCCACCAGGGAGATGAAGAGAATCATGGCGATGGAGGTACCCACTACGTTGATGGCCTGGGAGAGGCTTTCAAGCTGCAGGTTGAGTGGGGATTTGGCGCCGGTTTCCTTGGTGGCGGCTTCAGCCACTTTGCCGATTTCGGTGGAATCGCCCACTTTGGTGACGCAGATGACGCCGTGACCATCGGTCACGAGGGTGCTGCGGAGCACTACGTTGCGCGGATAGGCACCGGGCAGGGTTTCCTCTTCCTCAGTGGGGACTTTGAGCACGGGTTCGGATTCGCCGGTGAGGGAGGACTGGTTCACGCGCAGGGAGGAGGACTCGAGCACCACACCGTCGGCCGGTACTTCCACGCCGGTCTCGAGGGTCACGATATCGCCCACTACCAGCTCATTCTTGGGCACCATGGTGTGCTTGCCGTCGCGCAGCACGCGCACGGGGGTCACATCGTTCACCTTGTTGAGGATGTCGAACTCTTTGTTGGCGCGGTATTCGTTCACAAATCCCACCGTGGTGGCCAGAAGCACGGCGCACATGATGCCAATGCTTTCGATGGGGCTGTGCTCGCCAGGGGAGAGTAGTACAGGGATGAAGGAAATGACAGCTGCGGCAATGAGGATGACGATGAGCGGGTCGGCAAACTTGCGGGCCAGCTCCACCCACCACGGGTCGCGGCTGGGCGGGGTCATTTCATTGCTGCCGTATTTTTTGCGGCTTTCCTCAACCTGGGCAGTGGTCAGGCCGGTGTGGATATCGGTGTGCGTCTTCATAAGATCGGGGGACTGTGATTATACGGCTGAGCGGCAGAAATTGCAAGCTTTTACCAGAAAAAAGAAAGCCGCGGGAAAGCTTTCCCGCGGCTTTCGTAATGAGATGGTTGAAATGTGATTATTCGGATTTGATATCGGCATCGTCGCCGAAGGAAATACCGATTTCCCGGGCAGCTTCGATGAGCTGGCTCTTGCTATCCACCAGGTGCAGGGTGCGCACGGCCTCCTCGATGGGCATGGAAACCATGTCGGTGCGGTGCAGAGCCACGGTCTCGCCGAACTTGCCTTCCTCGATGAGGTCGATGGCCTTGGCGCCGCAGCGCACACCAAGCACGCGGTCGAACGGGATGGGGGAACCACCGCGCTGGGTGTGCCCCAGCACGCAATAGCGGGTCTCGATGCCGGTAATCGTCTCCAGCTTGGTGGAGAGGAATGCCGCGATACCGCCGAGGCGTACTTCGCCCTTGGTTTCTTCATCCAGCGTGAGCAGTTTGCCGCCGATGGTGGCACCCTCGCTGACCACGATGATGATTTCTCGCTGGCCCAGAGCCTTGGTGAGTTCCACCTTGCGCACAACGTCCTCCAGCGTGAAAGGAATCTCGGGGATGAGAATCACGTCTGCGCCGCCGGAGATACCGCCGTACAGGGCAATCCAGCCTGCGTGGCGGCCCATCACTTCCACCACCATCATACGCTGGTGGGAGAATGCGGTGGTGCGCAGGCGGTCGAGCTGCTTGCTGACCACGGACACCGCTGTCCAGAAACCGAAGGTGTAGTCTGTGGCACCCAGGTCGTTATCGATGGTCTTGGGCACGCCCACGATGGGCAGGCCAATCTGGCGGAGTTCCTGGCCGATGGTCTGGGAACCGTCGCCACCCACCACAATGAGGGCAGAGAGCCCGAGACGCTCCACGGTGGCCTTGCTGCGGGCCAGAACGTCTTCTGCAATCTGCATGCGACCGCCCACACCACTCTTCACGGTGAAGTTGCCCTTGTTCACAGTGCCAAGGATTGTGCCACCGGTGGAGCGGATGTTGAGGCAGTTTTCAGGTGTGAGAATGCGCCAGCGCTCATTCTCCGGCGTGGAGAGCAAGCCCTCAAAGCCATCGTAGAAGCCGTAGACGGTCCAGCCACGGGCAGAGGCTGCCGCCACGGCGCCTTCAATCACGGCGTTGAGGCCGGGGCAGTCGCCACCGGCGTTAAGAATACCTATGTTCATGAGATGTTAATTGGGGAGTATAATGAATTTGGATCTATCCATGTAGTCGTTAGTAGGCAGCCACCTGTCCCAGGCGTTCCAGCCGTTGCGAAGGAAGTTGGCCGCCATATCGTAGCGAGCCCGGGATGAGGGCATGCCGAGAATGACAACCAGCAGACGCTGGGCGAAGGTCGCGTTTTTCCCGGTGGCCGGGTTCACGCGTTTGACTGAAGCCCGGTGAGACGTGGCGATGAGGCAGTTGCCCGCGCTGCGGGACTGGCCGACCTTGAGCCCGTCCACATGGGCGGAGTTGCGGCTCACCAGCTGGTTGTTGTTGCGGAACGGCTGCCGGCGCGTGCCCATGGGGCTGTGAATGGTGACAATGCACCCCTCCTGCGAAGTGATGGAGAGGAGGCTTGTGTCATTGACAGCGTACATGCCCAGCAGTGCCAGGTCACGGGCGGAGGACTGGGTGATGACGGCTCCGTTTGACCCCTTGAATACGGTGGAGGTCATGCCGAGGCTGCGTGCCAGATTATTCATCTGAGCTACGAATGCAAGTTCCGGGTCGGTGCTGCTCAGGCTGCTGCCGCACGCATAGGCCAGGGTGGTGGCGCAGGTGCTGTCGTCGCGCATGAGGGTGGTATAGAGCGCGTCACGCACCGAGATGCTGTCGCCCGGTCGCAGGCTGAGCTGGTTGGTGCGCTGCCACACTGTGGCCGCAGCCGGCACAGTGATGAGACGGTTCAGATCCACCTTGTGGGATTTTACCCAGTCGAGCACCACCACAGCAGTGGCCAGATTGGTCAGCATGCTGATGGGGCGTTTGACATTCGAGTTCATGGAATAGAGGACACGCCCGGAGTGAACCTCCAGCGCAACGTAGCTGGGGGGCGTCTTGTCCGGGGTGAGGATGGCATCGCTGCTGCAGGAGGTAAGCAGGCTGCAGGCAGCGGCCCCTAACGCACAAAGATATGTGAGGGCTTTATTCATTTAGAAGCTGCCGACTTGGATTTGGAACACTTGCGGGCAGGCTTAGTTCCCGCAGTGGTGGCCTGTTTACGGTCGCTGTGCATTTCGTCCGGTGAGCGGTCACCGAAGATGATGCCCAGATCGCGAGCCGTGCTGACAATCTGGCTGTCCGGCTGAACGAAACGGTGGTGAGCCACGGCTTCTTCAATCGGCACATTGTCAATGTTGAGCCCGTTGAGCACTACGGTCTTGCCGAAGTCTTTCTTCTCAATGAGCTTGACGGCTTCCACGCCGAAGCGGACACCGAGGATGCGGTCGAAGGCGCAGGGGGTGCCGCCGCGCTGGGTGTGGCCCAGCACGCAGTAGCGGGTTTCGATGCCGGTGCGCTCCTGCAGGATGTGGGAGAGCTTGTTGCCGATACCGCCCAGGCGTTCATCGCCGTTGTCCTTGTTGTGTACGGTGACGAGCTGGCCATTGAGACGGGAGCCTTCTGCCACCACCACGATGATTTCGCGCTGGCCGGTGGCCTTGCGGGCTTTGACGCACTCAATCACCTTGTCGAGGTCGTATTCGATTTCGGGGATGAGAACTACGTCTGCCGCAGCGGCAATGCCGCCGTACAGCCCAATCCAGCCGGACATGTCGCCCATCACTTCAATCACCATCATGCGCTGGTGGGCATTGGCGGTGGTGCGGATGCGGTCGATGGATTCCGTAACCACGGAAACAGCGCTGTGGAAACCGAAGGTGTAGTCGGAGTCGCTGCAGAGGTCGTTGTTGATGGTCTTGGGGATGGAAATCACCGGAAGACCTTCCTCGGAAAGCAGCTTGGCCGTGCGGGCCGAGCCACTGCCACCGATGACGGCAAGAGCCTGGAGACCGAGGGCGTTGATGGTTTTCTTCGCCTTGGCCATGACCTCGCGGTCTACCTGGCGGCGTCCCACTTTATTGGTGACTACCTTGAAATTGCCAGTGCTGGTGGTGCCCAGAATCGTGCCGCCATAGGCGCGAATCTTGTGTGTCTTGTTAGGTGTGAGCGTTTCATAACGGCGGCCGCCTGCGACAGGCAGGAGGCCTTCAAAACCGTCATGGAAACCAATAACTCGCCACCCGCGGCGATAGGCTGCGGAAACGTAGCCTTCAATCACTGCGTTGATACCGGGGCAGTCGCCACCGGAGTTGAGAATACCGATAATCATGGTTTGTTGTTGTTGCGTTTATGCTTGAGAGCCAGGGGCCGGGATGGCACCGAAGTAGTGAGCGCAGCACCAGAGGGCACGGGGGTGGTGGAAGAAGGATTTCCACATCGAGCCCTTGAGCCCGTTGGTGGTGGATCCGTCCTGGTTGCAGTAGCCGTACCACTCGCCGTTTTCCTTGTCCTGCAGGTGTTCGAATGCCCAGTCGTGGATGCGCTGGTGCCACTCGGCGTATTTTTCATCACCGGTCATGACGTATGCCAGCCCGGTGCCGATGAGGGCCTCATCGTGCGGCCACCAGAACTTCATGTTGTGCCAGTATTCCTGCACTGGCTTGTTGTACACGTCGGTGTAGTAGAGCAGGCCGCCGTATTTCTTGTCCCAGCCGCGTTCCAGCGCCCAGTCAATCATCTTGCAGCCAATCTCGATGAGCTTCTTGTCGCCGCCGCGGTAGCGGGCTTCTTCCAGCACAAACCAGCCGCCTTCAATATCGTGGCCGGGGTTGAGGATGCGCTCGTCGAAGTGGTCGATGACTGAGCCGTCGGGCGCTACGTTTTCGAGCACTGCCTTGATGTCCTCGTGCAGGAAGAGGCGCTGCAGGTCATCGATGCAGCGGTCAATCCAGCCGGTGTAGAAGCCATCGGCATCACCGAGGTAGCGGCGCAGTTCCTGCGCGGTGACAATCATAATCATGCGGCATCCAAGGTTTTCGCCGGGGCGGTTGCCGGTGCTTTTGGGCGTCATTTTGCCAGGGGTGAAGAAGATATCGGCGTAGATATCAAACCAGTGGCGGGCGCGTTCGGCGCTGTGGGGGTCGCCGGTGGCGCCGTAGTGGGCTGCCCAGGCAATGGCGGCAAAGCATTCGCTGTAGGCGTAGCGGCGCTTGCGGATGGGGGTGCCATCCGCCGTCATGTGGAAGTACATGCGGCCGTCGCTGGGGTCTACGCACTTCTCTTCGAGGAATTTGAGTGCGCTTTCAGCGTACTGCATCCACTCGGGGCGCTTTTCGATGCTGTTGTAGCAGGTGAGGAGCATCCAGGCCATGCGGCCCTGAGCCCATACGTTCTTGTCGGTGTCTACCAGGGTGCCGTCAGCTGCGCAGCAATGGTAGAGGCCCCCGTTCACTGTATCCAGTGAACGGGGAAACCAGAACGGCTCTACCTCATTGAGCAGCTTGTCTTTGTAGAATTGACCAAGTGCTTTGGTGTCCATGAGGAAAGCAGGGTGAGTGGTTCTTTACTTGTAGATGGCCCAGTCGTAGAAACCGATGGCCTTGAGTTCGCTCTTGAGTGCATCCAGAGTGGCCTTGTCCTGCTTACCCATGGGCAGGCGGGCGGGTCCGAAGTCAACGCCGGTCCATTCGCTCATGAGGTACTTGCAGCATCCCATGTAGCCCTTGCCGGCGATGATGTTGATCATGGTGACGGAGAGCTGCTGGAGGCGGCGGGCTTCAGCCATATCGCCGGCGTCTACAGCCTTCATGATGTCATCATACAGCTTGGGTGCGTAGTTGAAGGAGGAGCCTACACCGCCCTTGGCGCCGGTGGCGTAAGCGCCGAGGAACCATTCGTCCACACCCCAGGGGATGTCGTACTTGCCGCCGTCGTAGTTGAGAGCGTCCATGTACAGGGCAAGGTCGGGGTTGGTGAACTTCACGCCCACGAAGTTGGGGATGTTCCTGGCACAGGACTCAATCATCTTGCAGGGGTTGAAGCCCACGTGGGTGAGAGCGGGGATGTCGTAGAAGTAGAAGGGCAGCTCGGGAGCACCGGAGGCAGCCACGGCCAGACTCTGGGTGAGCAGTTCGACGCTGCCGGGTTTGAAGTAGCAGGGGGCGTTGCAGGCAGTGGCTGTAGCACCACATTCCACGGCGTAGGCGGCGAGCTCGCGACCGTCGTAAACGCAGTTGCCGCCGGTGTGAACGATGACGTCGATGCCGTACTTCTTGCCAGCCTCGCCCCAGGCGGCCATGTTTTCCTTGCGCTCCGTGAGTTGCATGTGGGCGGATTCACCGGTGGAGCCGGTGATGAAAACGGACTTGATGCCCTGGCTGGCAAGGAACTTGGCCTGCGGGTCCACTGCATTGGGGTTGCAGGAACCATCAGCGTTCATGGGCGTGTGGGTCGCGGCGCAAAGGCCGTGGATTTTGAATGTAGTGTTCATGAATGTACTATGTGTTTCTTGGTGTGTAAGAACCCGGAGGTAATGAAATTACCCTGTGCTATTTTTAGCGCAAACAGGGTGCGTTTTCAAGAAGAATCTGCTTGTCCGTGTTCCTGAATGTCATTTTTCTGGAGAAACCCGGCGGAAGCGGAGCTTGAATTCATCCTCCGGGCGGTTTTTGGCGCGGTTCTTCTTTTTGATGAAATCGCGGGCTTCCCGGGGTAATTTATCCATGATGTAGAGGTCGACCTCAGCGAGGTCATCGTTTTCAAATGTGATGCCGGCGAGCCATTTTTCGCCGTTGCGGGAGACTTCCACGGTATAGGGTTCGGAATCGGTCTGAATCCAGGAGTAGTGGAACGTGCCTTTGTGGTGGCTGCCGCTCCACTTGAGTGTGGTGTGAGAAACGTCCACATAGCCGAGTTTGTTATACTCCTGCCACTCACCGATAGCGAGCTGGCGGGGGTCCTTGAAGCACCCGGGGAGGAGAATGGCGATGCTGGTGATAAATGAGATGATGAAAAGCAGGAAAATGAGGCGGGTCCGAGTCATTCTGCCCGCCATTGTAGCAGGTTCTGCCTGTTTTGCAATCATCGAGTTGCAGAAAATCGTCATTTCCTTCATGAAAGAGTTGGTTTTACTGCGCCATGGCGAGTCACAGTGGAATGCGGAGAACCGCTTTACCGGGTGGGCAGATGTACCTTTGTCTGTCCGGGGGCGTCGCGAGGCGGAGTTGGCCGGGCGCAAGTTGCAGGAGAGTGGTTTTTCTTGTAAGGCAGCTTGTACTTCTCTGCTGCTCAGGGCGATACATACGCAGAATATAGTGTTGGCCGTGACGGGCTGTGCCTGGGTGCCGGTGTACAAGGACTGGCGGCTTAATGAAAAGCACTACGGAATCTTACAGGGTCGTATCAAGCGGGAGGTGGAGCAGGAGATGGGGGAGGCGCAGGTGTTCCGCTGGCGGCGGGCCTATGATTGTCCGCCTCCGCCCGCAAGCGCGGAGACTCTGGAGGCTCAGGAGCAGGACCCGCGCTACGCCGGACTGCCTTCCGGGCAGGTGCCTGCCACAGAATCGCTGAAAGATACTTTGGTACGGGTGCGTTCCTGCTGGGAGGAACTGCTGCGCCCTTTGCTTTTTTCGCGCGAGCAATTGCTGGTGGTAGCGCATGGAAACAGCCTGCGGGCTCTGCTTATGTATTTGCGGGGGCTTACTCCGGTTGAGGTTGAGCAGCTGGAGATTCCCACGGCGCAGCCACTGCGCTTTGTGTTCGATGACGATATGCACCTCCTGAGCAGCTGAACAGGAGGGAGTCGGTACTGCGTTACATAGGGAACGCAGTACCGGGTAGTGGTGAATTGTTGACCCGGCGCGATGGTCATGCCATTCTCGCACGGTATGGCGATTCGAATGAAAGAATGGGGCATGCTGGCATACCCGCGGCAGAGTGTGCATTTACCCGTGAATGCGTTGAATGACTGGGGCCGGAGCGGGCGGGCCCTGGGTGAGGGAATCGAGCAGGCTGGTGCAGGAGCCGCGGCTTTGGCCGGAGCGCTTGAGCGCGTGCAGGCTGCCGGAAATGAGGCTGATATCAGCAGCGCTTTGTCCCGCATTGGGCAGGAAACGGCTGAGGAGCTCATGGACCTGCCTGTCCGGGACTGGGATTACAGCTGGCGGCAGGCATACCAGCCCCGCTTGCGGGAATACCTGGATACCTTGTCAGGGCGGGCCAGGGAGCAGGCGCAGGAGCTCAGCGATTCATTCAGCGCTCTCCATTCGCTGGAAGGGCGCCGCAAAATGGAGCTCCGGAAAGTATCGCGGGCCCGGCAGCAGTGGCAGACCCAGGTGGAAAATGCCGTGGAGCAGGGGGATACCGAGTCTGCCCTCAGCTGGATGGAGCAGGGGCGTGGTCTCTTCCTGCCGGAGGAACAATACCCTCATCAGCTGGAGGTTGTGCAGAGTCGCAGCCTG
This sequence comes from Akkermansia sp., assembly GCA_017504805.1. Classification (GTDB taxonomy): domain Bacteria; phylum Verrucomicrobiota; class Verrucomicrobiia; order Verrucomicrobiales; family Akkermansiaceae; genus Akkermansia. The sequence goes on from JAFVQN010000133.1 coordinate 10,743, forward strand.
CTGCGGAACTGGCAGCACAGGCTGGAGCAGAATCCTCAGCTGACGCTGCTTGCCTGGGACGCTGACGATTCCCCTAAACCTGCCGGTGAAAATGAACGTCACAGCCTGGAGTCAGCGTTGGAGCAGACCCGCCTGACCTTGCGCGGTTCCCTGGCAGCCCGGATGGCAGCCGCTGTGGAGCAGGGGCTGGAACCAGACGCGGAAGGATTGGAACAGGCCGCCGAAGCCGGGGTGGTGGACCCCCGGTATCTGGAGCAGGCAAAGGACCCCCGGCATGCGCTGGCGGTAGATGAAGCCTGTGATTGGCGCCGCCGCATCGACGAGCACTCCCCGGATGCATCCGATGATTTACTTGTAGGGTTGTCTCTGGCCCCCATTCCCCTGGAGGAACGCCGGACTTTGATTCGCCGGACACAGACAATGAGCCGGATTCCGCAGGAGCAGCGCCTTGGGATGAGCCGCAGCCTCTGGAGCATGTACCACGATGGTTATTTCGGCTGCCCGGGGGATGCCGAGGCACTCCGCTGCCTGGCCCGCCTGCAGACTGAGTCAGAAACCCGCCTGCTGAGCGGAACGGAGAAGGACCAGGTTGCCTGGCTGGAGAACCTGCGCCGGAATCAGGATGACTGGGTGTGCTACCAGATGACTTGAATTTTGCTATGAATACTGAGACTATACAAGCTGAAATGCCGGTGGGGCTGATGCCTGCCACCCCATTACCGGATTCTCCGGAGCAGATGGGGGGGCAGCGTGAGCTTCCCCCGGACGGGAAAACACAGTACTGGAACAGCCTGCTCACCGGCGACCTGAATACGGTGCCGGAATCAGTGCGCCTGAAAGCGGCAGGCTCTGCAGCCGGGCAGACCCGGGAGGAACGCGATTATCGCATCATGTCCAGCATCAATCGTTCCTGGGTGGTTGACCACCGGGGGCTGCAGCGTGACAAGGTGCGCGGTCAGTGGCCGGAGCTGCGCCTGGACTTGTCGCGAGAACTGGGCGTGGCGGATTCTGAACCGGAGGTGTATACGGGCTTGTCCCTGCAGAATGAGGATGCCCCCAGGCGGCAGAAGGCTCGTGATCTCTACACGCAGCATTACACAGCTGCCTTGCGTGGTGAGTCCCTGGAACCTCCGGCTGATGAACAGGAGCGGAGACTCTGCGAGACTGCGTCTGCGCAGGCTCGCTTGCAGCGTGAGAAACTGTTGCCGCTGGCCAGGGCGCTTTCAGAAGGCTGGTCTGCTTTGAAGGCTCATGAAACGAAACTGTTCCCCTTGCCGGATATCGTGGCAGGTACCCCCGGCCTGATGCGGGCTGTGGATGAATTGGCTGATATGGAACCGGCGATGCGTTCGCAGGTTTATGCCGTAGCCCGCTCACTGGCTTCCACCAGAGAACTCGAAACTGAGCCTGAGGGGTTGGGCGGCGCCATGCTGCACAGTGTGCGTCGCGGGGTGGCTGATATCGGACACTCGCTGGTTCAGGGCGTGGGGCATGTGGGCACGGCTCTTGCCCATTCCTTGTCCGAGTCGCTGAACAGTGATACGCTGCAGGAATTCTCCGAGGCGGCAGATAAGCGACTGCAGGCGCTCCATGAGCTGCGCCAGGTGGCTCAGGGGCAGGTGTTCCCCATTAATCTGGGGGAGGAAAGCAATTTTGCAGAGGAACTGGCTGTTGAGGCAGCAGGGGCTTTGCCTGGTGCTGCCCTGGCTTTCATGGGCGGTGCTGGTTTCGGAACTCTTGCAGTGTCTGGTGCAGGTGCTGCCGTTGCAGAAGCACGCCGGCGTTCTCCCAAAGTCCGCCATGAATTGCAGACAGCCGCCGGTATCCTGGGCGGAGCGTTGCAGGCGGGTATCTACATGGGCATGAGCCGCATCGGTGTGAAAATGCTCAACCGCACCATCAATGATTTTGTGCATGCCGCTAAATCAGGCGTCAAGGGCTACTCCATGGAATCGCTGAAATTGCTGGGCTCCCTGACCGCGGAAAACGCCAAGCTTCTGCTGGCCGGCAAGGCTGCACAGGCGGCCGAGCTGGGTTCGCAGGAACTGGCCGCACAAGTGGACCGGGTTGCCTCCAACATTGACTGGGAGGCATTTGGTGATAATTTCACCGATATTGAGGCCAACATGCGCGAAGCGGCGCGGAATCTCCCCTTTGTGCTGATCGCAGCGGGGCGTGCGGCGCTGCACCACTTCCGCTCACCGCAGGCGCTGGTGGAGGATAGTCAGATGCTGCGTGAGTGGGGAGTGGATGAGGCCACGCAGAAACGCATCTCGGAAAATCCGGATATTCACGAGCAGACCCGGCTCCTCCGCGATGCTCTGTGCGACAGTCACCGCTGGAGCGGAACGGGCAACATAGTGGAACTGCTCAAATCCATCCGCCTGCTGAATACGGACTACTTCCAGTTCCATAAGCCGCAGGAGGCGCGCCTTTTTCTCAATCCAAGCCCCGACACTTCCACAACTTCCCGCCCGGCAGTGCCTGTGCGCGAAAACGTGGATCCGGCAACGGCGCAGAAGATATATGAGAAGCTTGTCGGAAAGAAGAAAACGCTGCTGAACCCGCGCCGGAGCACTCCGTATGTGCTGTTGATGGAAGAATATGCCACAAAGGCCAATCTGGACAAATACAGTACCCCGGCAGAACGCGTGCAGCGCGGGCAGCTTTACCTCTCCCGCATCCGCGACCCTCGGCTGGTGATGTCTCCCAAGCTGAGCCTGAATGGGTATTACCTGCCGGATGGCGCTAAGCTCCGTAAGATGGTGATGACGGATATCTTCAGCGAAATGCAGGATTTGCTGTATGAATACACGCTGGGTATCGAAACGTTTGACGGGTTGATGCGCGGGACCAAGTCAGTGGACGGTGCACGTAAACACCTGGATGAAAATCGCCGGAACGCAGGCTCCTGGGTTTGTACTGCCATATCGGATATCCTTTCAGGTAAGGACCGGGATACCGTCATTGACGAAATGTACCAGAAGTTCAGCAGGTACCTATACTTGCGGCGTACTTATGCCAAGCACAGTCCGTCCTGGTTGAAAAAGATGGATGCCAAGCACTTCGAGCATCTGCAGGCGGATGCCAGCAAAAGCACGTTGCGCCCGTCTCTCAAAACCCCCGAGGAGCAGAGAACGCTGTACCGCAACCTCGTGGGGCTGGAAAGCTGTATTGATAGTCTGGTGTATTGCCTGCCGCGTGTCGAGGAATACGTCGAATATCTCAGCGCCGGGTTGAATCCGCAGCAGGCGGGAGAAATTATCCTCAGACGTGAGATGAAGGAGCATTACGATACGTCCATCTGGACGCCGACATCGCTCAAAGACAACCCCCCGAACAATGTGGACAATGTGGTGCGCCTGAAGGATAGCCGCATCGCTTTTCAGAATTACCTGGACTTATCCGGGCGCAGCCTGGAGAAAAGCCCGGATGGCAAGGGTGGTGAGCTGCTGCGCATCATGAAACCGGATGGCCAGTATACGCACTGGTACCATCATGAGAACTGGGTGGCCAATGCCTTGTACGGCGTGATGAAAATGGCATTCCTGCGCATGGGCAAGGATGATTTGCCTGCCTTGGTTCACAAGGGCTATCAGAACCACGGAGGCAAGGATGTATACCGGTTCAGCAGCATCATACCTACCAATAATGCTGACTTTGTCGGCTTCGACCATCTGTGCTCATTTGCCACTAGCGAATTGCGCTCGCTCTGGCAGGGTAACTCCACTCTCTACGGTCCGGGTATTGAGTTCTCCAGCAGCCACGAAAACTGGTTGAAGACAGAGGGCCGGCCACTGGGTAGAATGCTGAAGCGGATTGACGATGAAGCGGATATATACGTTTTTCATCATCCCAAGGTTCATACGCCATACACGCTTTGCATGCAGAGGTTTACGGCGTATTGGAATCGCATGCTGACTTCCGGCTGGGTTTCGCCGGAGGAGGCCGGGGAACTCCTGGTCAAGGCCAGACAGATGAGCCCTGGTTCGGTGGCTGATGTCATCAGCATGGGGCAGGACCGCATGCGTGAGATGCGCTACCTGAGTTCCGAATTCCGCCGGAAACTCCGCCAGAATAAGGAATCAATGCTGGTTCCCGGAGACAAAGTTGCCATGGCTCACCAGCTTGCAGAGAATCTGGCACATGTCAACTTCCTGGTTATGCTGGCCGACCTGGACAAGAGCGGTCTGCCGGATTCTGTGCGTGACTGGTTCCTGACAACTCCCTTCTGCAACTATACTGACGTTCGCGGTGAAGGTCGCGTGCGAGGCCTGCTTCGCCAGCATAGCCGCAAGCATGCGGAAAAAATCAAGAGCCTGATACCTGCGGTCAAGAAGATGCGGGAACTGATGCAGGCAGAGGGAGGACTCCCCCTGATGGATAAGATGTTGCAAGCTTTCCAGCCGCCGGAATCCCGGCGCTTTGAGCAGGCCTGGTGTTTCTCTGTCGGTGGCGAAGGCGCGTTCCGAGGCACTGGTCAGCACCATTGGAATCTGCTGGAAGACCCGAAACGCGGCTGGGAACTCATGCCTGAGTCCTACCGCAACCGCCTCCTGCCCGAACTTCAGGAAATCTGCGGCAAGCGCCCGGTGGAGGAAGCCTTGTATGAACTGGCAGACCTGCTGAAACAATACCCGGAGCTGAGGTGTTACGGTGTGCAGAACCGCGGGGGTGATACGCTCTGCCGCATATCGCTCGATGAGGTACGCACCCGTGATATCGCGGACATTCAGTTTACCCGGGCGGAAAATACCAGGCTGGTCCGCCCCTTGGTGGTGGAAAAGGGCTACCAGATGGAGCAGAATGTGGAGCTGCCGGAAAACCTGGCAGCGGATGCCCGCGTGCTGCCTGCTATCCGCCTGCTTTCCGAATTGCGGCGGCAGACTGCGGCATCTCCCTATGCTGATGATTCCGGTATCTGGTGGAACCAGAAGTGCTACGGCGGCACCAGAGGCGCTCTGCCCAAGGGCATGGATAGTGGTTGGGTCGCAGAGCCCGCCCTGCGTACGTTTACCGGTCTGTATAAACGCCTCCACTATCTGGCCCAGTCTGAAGGCAAGGATGGTATGATCGAGGTCTGCGGCGTGCCGATAGGCGGGTTCCGCCCTGAGGATATCGACATGTCCACCCTGAAGAATGTGACCGTCTACCGCAATAAACGGATGCCGGAGGCTCAGGTGCGACTCATGCCTGGTGAGCTGGATGCCGCAAATCCCTACCAGCGCGTCCCTTATGTGGTGCATACGTCTGATGGCATCCCCCTGCTGCCCAAGCGTATGTCCCGCGATACGCACGAGTTCCTGCAGGCACTGACGCCACTCAACCAGTTCTCGGCACCAGGGGAACGCATGTATGCGTATGAGCGTAACCGCTACAGTCGCCGGAAACAGATGACTGGATATCTGGAAAGCTTGCTGAATGAACGCACCACGAGCCCGGAAGCCTGGCAAAGGAGTAACGGTTCGGAAATCGATAATCTGGAGCTGTTTATGCAGATGTTCCAGGATGGGCGCCTGCCGTATTTCCTTGATTCTCGCGACCCCCGCACCCTGACTCGCGGGGAAGCCCTGGCGAGTGAATTGGGACGCCTGATGCTGCTCTCTGAGTGCGGCGTGGAGCGCGAGACTCACCTGGAGCATCTGGTGCGCTTCTGTGACCGCCTGCGGGAGAAACCGGATGACATGCAGTTGATTTTTGACACGCTGGAGCGTATTTCATCTCCCACCCCGGAGAACTATCAGCCGCACGAACTCGCAGCCCCGCAGGTAGGGGAAAATAACGATTCGAATCCGTAATATGTTCAGCTCGATTGACCCGCAATACCGCCGCCGCATTGAGGACCCGCTCTGGCGCCTCTGCAATTTATATTGGATAGAGAACATGGCTGGCCGCATGCAGCGCTTTGCTCCCAATGCCGCGCAGCTGCGCCTGCACCGCAATCTGTGGCACCGCAACGTGGTGCTCAAGGCCCGGCAGCTGGGCATCTCCACTTACGTGGCGATGCTCATGCTGGACCGCTGCCTGTTTGTCCGGAACTTCCATGCCGGTATTATTGACAAGACGCTGCCGGATGCAGAGCAGAAACTGGAGAAAATCCGCTTTGCCTGGGAAAATCTGGATTATCTCCCGCCCAATCCGGAGGCCAGGGACTACGTGCTGGCCTCACTGGGCGGGCTCATCAAGCAGAAGAGCGGCGCCAGTAAGAAGGGGAGCTGGCACCCGGCGGCAGATGCCCGCGGCAGACTTGCCTTTGCCAACGGCAGTGATATCCGCCTGGGGACTACCCTGCGCGGTGGCACGCTGCAGTTGCTGCACGTCAGCGAGCTGGCGCATGTTTCCATGCATGCCCCCTGGCGGGCGCGTGAAATCCGCACTGGTGCCATCAATACCGTTCCGGCAGAAGGCACCATCATCCTGGAGAGTACCCACGAAGGCGGGCGCTACGGGGTGAATTATGAGCTCACCACCCAGGCCATGGAAAATTGCTCCAAGGAGGAACTCCTGCCGCTGGATTTCCGCTTCTTCTTCATGAGCTGGTTCGATAATCCCGATTATTCACTGCCGGGCAGAGCTGGCTGGTCTGATGCCCAGGCGGCCTATTTCGAAAAACTGGAGCAGGAGTGCGGGGTGCAGCTGACCCATGGCCAGAAACTGTGGTATGCCCGCATGGAACGCACCATGGGCGCTGCCATGCGGCAGGAATATCCCTCCACTCCCGATGAAGCCTTTGCCACGGGTAATGACGGCGCCATTTATGGCGCGCAGATTGCCCGGCTTCGTGAGCAGGGGCGTATCGGTGCCAATTTCGAGTACAACCCGCAGGAACCCCTGTATACAGCCTGGGATCTGGGACTCAGCGACCACACGGCCATCTGGCTGGTGCAGAACTGGGGCGGCAATGTCTACTGGTTGAATCACTATGCGGCCAACCAGCTGCCCCTCGAGCATTTTGCCGGTAAAATCCGCGAGTGGGAGCTCAGCTATGGTGCGATTGCGGCTCATTTCCTGCCGCATGATGCTGCCCACCGCGATCCGCACGGACATTCGTATGTAGAAAGCCTGGCCCGGGAGGGGATTCACGCCGTGAGGGTAGTGCCGCGCACTCCGGATATCTGGCGAGGTATCAATTCACTCCGCGGGGTGCTGAAACAAAGCTGGTTCCACCGTGATACCCTGCAGCAGCGGGTGAATCCGCGGGGCGAGAAGGAACCTTCCGGGCTGAGTTGTCTTGAGCGCTACCGCACCGCACCCGCAGGCGCCAGTGGCACGTACCGCGAAACTCCTGTGCATGATGCCTGCTCCCACAGTGCAGATGCCGCCCGTATGTTCGCCGAAGCGCTCAGTCACGGTATGGTCTATCCGGTGCAGTTGCGCCTCACACCACGCCGCGCACGGATGTAGAAAATTCCCTATGGAAACAAAGAAACAACAACATGATTGGCTGGCTGGTCTGCTGACCGGCTGGGGTATCAAGGAGTCCTGGGCCAAGCTCATTGCCGGCGCCATTATCGGTGCCTGCGCTGCCGCCGGTCTCCTCTGAGCCGCCTCCCGTCCCGGCTCTCGCAAGCGCCTGAGATATACAGCATCTCAGGCGCTTTTTGCGGTACCAGGCACCATTGGAAAAAGCGGGCGAGGATGCTGGGCATCCTCACCCGCTGACTCTAACCTGTGAAAAGATGTTTTAGAACTTGTACATAGCGCCGACGTTCAGGTTATGCTCGGTGCTGTCCTCCGCGGCATCAAAGCTGTAGCTGCCGCGCACGGCCCAGTTTGCGTTCAGTTCGTACTGAGCTCCAACGCTCAGGGAGCCACCTGTGCGACCGGGATTGGTGCCCTTGAAACGCTGTCCTCCGTCAGTCACATACGGGTTGTGACGCATGAGGTCGTTGTACAGGCTGGCTTCTCCGTATACGGTGGCTTGCTGGTTCAGCTGGTAGCTGAGACCGGCACCGATTTCAGCGCGCAGGTTCTGCATGGAGCTCACCTCCATCCCGTCAACTTTATCGGAATCAGCAGTGAAATACTGCACCCCGGCAAACACGGAGCCTGTGGCTCGGGTACTCAGCTTGCGCAGGTAAGAAACGCGGGTGTCCAACTGCAGGCTTTCCTGAGACCAGTCATCGCCCACCAGGTCATTTTCTGAGGTGGTGTTGCCATAGGCTGCACTCCAGTCGAGAGCCACGGCGCTCTTTTCTCCCAGCTGCCAGATGCCGGCTCGGCCGTAAACTGCGGCATGCAGGGTCTCCTGGTCAATGTCGCTGGAGCCGAAAGGTGACACGGTCCCCCAGTCATAACCCAGGGCTGCACCGAGGCTTCGGCCGCTTGCAAACAGGTGTTCGGCACCAATGGCTCCACCGTAGAGACTGTAATCAGCACCCACACCGCTGATGCGGGCATCCTGACCGTATACCGTACCCCAGGCCAGGGTTATTCCGCCGGGGGCAGGCGCGGCTGCCAGAGCGGCCCCCTTTTCATCTGGGTACACAGGAGCCGGAGCGCTCTTACCCAGCAAGCAGGCATTGGTCCGGTTGCCCCAGAGGGTACCGGTGAAGGCCATGGAAGCCTTGAACACACCCCAGTTGCCGGTCATGGCGGCGTCCACAGACGGGCTCACATAGTTCAGATAAAGCACCTGTGCATCCCATACCAGACTGTCGAAAGTAGCGCCCAGACCGGAAACCGCCACATGATTGGGGTCCCAGTTGGTGCTCGTGTCCACTTCATCGCTGGCGGAGGCATCAAGCACCTTGTACTTGCCACTCTTCAGCCGCCCTTCACTCTCGAGATTCAGGGTGATTTGCTTGTCGGCATCAATACCGAGGCTGACCTGGTCCCCCAGCACCGTCACAGCCTGGCCGTCGGTGCCGAGGTTAGCTGAGGTGATGGTGTAGGTATGGGTGGCAATGTCGAAGATATTTCCTTTTGTCGGGGTGTAGACCGAGCCCTTTGCCACCTCTACGGTATCGAAGCCGAATGTTTCACCAATAGTGCCTGTAAAAGCCTGTCCCTCAGCGCCGATGAGGAGCCTGGCACCACCGTTTACGGTAGCACCATCGGTTTTGCCGTAAATACTGGTGTTGCTCCAGTCTCCACTCAGCACCTGTACGGTGGCTGTGCCTTCCGTGGTGTTATCCATACCGGAGCCGTACACATTACCGGCAATGGTGCCGCCTTCCAGCACCACGAGCGAGTTGCCTTTCACGATGTCCTGCTCACCGCCGCCGTATACATTCTTGTCGATGGTGCCACCCTTGATTATGACCATGGTGTCGCCCTTGACCACGGAGGATTGCCCGTCATAGGACCCGCCGCCAAACACATTGCCTGTGATGTGGGCCCTTTCTGAAATCGAGATAGAGGCGTTGTTAACGTAGGCGCCGACACCGTCGCGTCCGTTGCGGGCTCCGCCGTAGACTTTGTTTACCGTGGAATCACCGCTGATATTGATGGAAACATCGCCCTCCACGCAGCAGTACGAACCACCGCCGCCGTAGATTTTGGATGTCACGGAAGCGTTATCATAGACATTGATGGTGATATTGCCCTGGTGTGTGAAAAAACCGATAGGTTTGTCAGCCATGTATCCTGAAGTATTGCAGCCGCCGCGTATCGTTTCTGCGTTGGTTGTGCCGCAGACATTCAGCGTGACATTGCCACGGGAGAACGGGCGTCCCTTTTCCGGATTCTCAGCCTCGGCAAAGTATCCGCCGGCGGGAGGACAGTCGGTCAAGGAAATGGCGCCGCCGCAAAGCTGTGAGATGTATCCTCCTGTCATAGTCAGTGTGCTGTCACCCATTACTATGCCTGTTCCATTGGCGATGGCGCTGATGTACTGCTGGTTCACAGCGCCTTCGAGGTTGACATTCATGGTGACGTTATTAACGACCGTGAAGGGAGAAACTTCGCACGGATTGCTCGTTCCGTAGGCGCCGGTCGCACCCACGCCTTTGTAGGATGCCTCCTTGTAGTTGCTGCCCGGGGCAGTGGCGGCTCCGACAAACGTGATGACAACATCGTTGTATGACCCGTTGGCAGACGGGGTGTAGTCATAGGCAATGTAGCGCCCTGCCTGGGCAATGCTGCCGACACTTATCGTGATAGCGGCCAGCACACCAAGAATGAATTTACTCTTTTTCATATAGATACACGTAATTTAGGTCAGAAAATGGCGGGCTCCATGCCGGACATGAACCGCACCATCAGCCATAGTATATCGTATTTGATATGCGATGGGCTGCTAGTTTCCTCATGCTGAACGGCAAGGAAACTCGCCGTGGCTGTATTTTTTATGTTGCTTTTTATTGGAGTTTTTTTCAAATGATTTATTCGTGAACAAGTTGCGTTTATAAAAAACAAAAACTTTACATCGCATATCAAATGCGATATGTGTTCAGCTATGTGTTCAGTGGGTGTACTTTTTACTTGCGCCGAACGAGTGGCGGGAGTAGAATACACGGTAGCCAGATTGATGAGTGCGCCTGAGACAGCAGAAGGAATGGGGACCCGCTATACATCCCGCGTGTGGGGGCAGGTGCTGCTTGCGGTGATTCTGGTGCCGCTGGGGATTCTGGGGGGGTGGTACGCCCTGTCTCCCACGCCGGAAACACTGGCCGAACGCGCAGCGGGCGGCGGTGATTCCCGCGCCTTGCTGGAGCTGGTGCGACTCGCCCGCCAGCAGCCCCAGGCTGCCAGGGCGCTTGAACAACTGCTGGGGGCAGATGCCGCGGCGCTTCATTCCCTTGCCGCGCTGGCTGCTGGTCACGAGGATGCTTTGATGTGCCTTATTGAACTGGCACGCACGCAGCCGGCTGCTTTGCGTTTCCTGTCTGACCTGGAAATGAGCCATGCCTTTGCCCTGGAGGTGCTTCGCCATATCCAGCCGTCGGGTATATCTGAGCTGGAGAAATATGCCGCCAGCCGCGCCAATGCGTGCTTCATGCTGGGCGTGGCCTACGAATGCGGCTGTCATGTACCACAGGATATGGCACAGTCTGCTTTCTGGTATGCCCGGGCATTGAAGTCCGGCTACGAAGCGGCCGGTGTTCATTGCGGCAATGCAGCCTACCAGGCTGCTCTGGGCTTGTATGAAATCCCCGGGCGGGAGCAGGAAGCCGCCAGCTGGTTCCGCATGGCGGCTGATCTGAACCATGCCGCTGCCCAGTGTGCTCTGGGGGTGTGCTATGCCGCCGGGTCCGGGGTGGAAACTGATCTGGAGTGCGCCGTAGCATGGTACCGACGAGCCGCAGAGCAGGGGAATTCGGATGCTCAGTTCAATCTGGGCTGGTGCTGTCTGCATGGCGAAGGCGTGGCGGCAGATGCTGCGCGGGCGGCAGAGTGGTTCCGGCTGGCTGCCAGCCAGGGCGATGATCTGGCTCAGTACTATCTGGGCCGCGCCTGCGAACTGGGACAGGGCGTCAGGCAGGACTCCCGCGAGGCGGTATACTGGTACCGCTGGGCGGTCGAGCAGGGGAATGCCGCTGCCCAGTGTGCCCTGGGGCATTGCTATGCGCAGGGGGTGGGTGTGGCTCAGGACTGGAGCCAGGCTGTTGCCTGGTACCGCCTGGCTGCTGACCAGGGCCGCACCGAGGCTATGCAGGCGCTGGCGCATTGCTATGAGCACGGTCTTGGCGTGCCGGCAGATGCCGCAGCGGCTGCCCGCTGGCGGGCACTCGCAGAACAATCTCAACCATACTGAATGAAATAAAATACCATGAAACCAATCTGTCTCATACTTCCGCTTCTGCTGGCATCATGTTCGATGCTGCGGCCTGTGACCAAGCCGTATTTCAATGATGACTGCGGCGAGGATGGCATCGGGTACTGCATCAATGGCCGCGATGACAAACGCTGGTACGCCGCGGTGGATGCGGCGCACGATATGCAGCTCCAGGCCGCGTCGAAAGCCGAGGTGGAGCGTGATTTCGGCAACCTGCACGTAACGCTGCATGGCGATGCCGGCACGGAATCGTTTGTGTACTTCTACTTTGATCACCCCCGGAACACCGCATCCCATACTCATGCCCTTCGTTTTGATTTCACAGCTGTCGGACGGGTTTCCCGGGCAGAGGTCATCCTGATGGCCGACCCCTCACTGGTGGAACCCCACTGATAGCGGACCTCTATCCTGCGCGCCGGGGTATGTTCCTGATTCATCGAAAAATAGCTCTTGTGAGAGTTGGATCCAGTTTGGCAAAAGTTGCTCAACGACCATGCCTTTATTCCTCGTTTGTTTCTTTGTGGCCGGAATGGTGTGGAATATTCTCATATTCTTCTCATTGAGTCATCTGAGGAGCATCGTAAGAGCAAAAAGTGGCCTCCAGAATGCCAGCTGTGCGGCTTACCGTTTGACATGCCCGGCGGCCTATGGTATGCTTCAGGGCGAACAGCAGCTGAATCTGATATGAGAAAATTGCTTTTACTGGTTGTTTCTGCCCTGGGGCTGGCCGTGTTGGCTCCCGCGCCCCTGTGCGCCAAGGGGGATAATGCCCCTTCGGCGAATCTGGACCGCGCTTTCCGTGCTGAAATAACCGCACTCACTGAGGCGGAGACGATGCTCAAGACGATTTCCGATGAGAAGAGCGCCAAAACGGTGAAAGCCAAGCTGATGCACAAGTTCTCCCTGCTGCGGCCTATTCTGCACGGCACAGTACCCCAGCTGGAGGAACTGGCCCGTGCTCAGAACCGCGTGAGCGCCATCATGTGGGATATGACCAAGCAGCCTTATTTTGAATCGCAGAATATGCAGGAGCTCTGGACGGTCATGACTCACCATTTCTCCCGGCGCTCTGCCAACCGTAAGTAAATGAGACTTTTCTGCATGTTGCTGCTGGTCTCGTCGGCCAGTGCCTCACTGCTGGATGACTCAGCGCCGGTGACTCTGGATCAGGCGGAGTTTTCCCGTATCTGGCAGGAGGTGCGCTCCGGCGTGTCTCCGGCTCCTGCCGCCGCGGCAGATTCGTGGCAGCAGGCTATGCTGGCGGAGGATGCAGAGCTGGCGCGCGTGCTGCTCCTGGCCTGGCTGCAGGAGAAGAATCCCGGCATGTCCCTGGCTGCCAATGCGCAGGTCTATGCGGATGCAGTGGTTCTGCATCGCCGCGCTCTGGCCGGGCAGCCCGCAGCCTGCGCGGCGCTGGCTGCGGCGTATCGTGCCGGTGCTTTGGGCGCCTTGCAACTGCCCCCGAGCGAAGCAAAGGCGCGCTGGTTTGAGCAGCGCGCCCTGAGTGCAGGAAATCTGCCCCGTTGAGAATCAGCCCTGCGGGGCTTTGAGCTCGTTCTTCCACTCGGTGATGCCGCGGATGATTTCGGCGGCGACATTGGCCTTGGGGGTCACGAAGCCGGGGATGAACCAGGGGAAGCCGCCCACGAGGTCGTGGAAGACGCTCACCTCGCCGTGGCAGGTGCCGTGGCCGCTGCCGATACCGATGGTCGGGATACTGCTGGCGGCGGTGAGGGCGGCGGCTACGCTGTGGCGCGTGCATTCGATGACCACGGAGAAGGCCCCGGCGCGGGTTACAGCCTGCAAGTCGGCCATGAGGGCCTCGGCCTCTGCATCGGTTTTGCCTTTCATCTTGTAGCCGCCTTCTTCCTTGACTTTCTGGGGCAGCAGGCCAATGTGCGCCTGCACGGGGATGCCGGCCTGCACGATGGCGCGGATTTCGGCTTCCTTGCTCACGCCGCCTTCGAGTTTCACGGCATCCACCCCGGTGCTCATGAGCTTGCGGGCGTTCTCCACGGCAAGTTCGGGGGTGCCAAAGGTGCCGATGGGCATATCGAGGATGACGAGGGCGTTCTTCGCTGCGCGGGCCACGCATTCGCCGTGGTGCAGCATGTGGGCCAGGGTCACGTGGGTGGTGTCCGGGAATCCCAGCATGGTCATGCCCAGGGAATCGCCCACCAGAATCATATCGAAGCCGGCTTCATCCACCATGCGGGCGGTGGGGTAATCGTAAGCGGTGAGCTCGGAAATGGGTTCCTTGCCCATCTTGGCCGTTATGGCGGCAATCTTTTCAGACGTTGTCATGTCGGAATCGTAAATCAAAGGGGGTAAGCTGTGACCGCCGGGCCGGCGGGCAGCTCCGCCAGCAGCTGGCCTACGGTTCTGGTCTGCCCGGGCAGCACGAGCTGCGCATCCAGATCGCAGAGCGGGCGCAGCACGAACTCGCGCTGGTGCGCCCGGGGGTGGGGCAGGGTGAGCTGCGGGGTGGCGGCGGTTTCGCTGCCGCAGCAGATGAGGTCGATATCGCAGGGGCGCGGTTCGCCGTAGACTCCGCTGCGGGTGCGGCCCAGTTCCTGCTCAATGCGCAGGCAGAGCTCCAGTATCTCCTCCGCCGGCATGTCGGTTTCCACCTCCACGCAGGCATTCAGATAGCTCGGTGAACCTGCGGGGCAGCCCACGGGTTCTGTTTCGTACACTTGCGAGAGCCGCAAGCCGCCGAAGACATCGGCCAGGTAGTCGCAGGCGGATTCGAGCATAGCCAGCCGGTCCCCCAGGTTGGAGCCCAGGGCAAAGACACAGCGGCGCATGGTTGCAGGGGCAGCCATGAGTCCAATTAATCAGTGAAACCCAGCACGTCCTGCATGTTATAGAGCCCGGCAGGCTTATCCGCCAGCCACAGGGCGGCGCGCACAGCGCCGCCGGCAAAGGTCATGCGGCTGGAGGCCTTGTGCGTGAGCTCCACGCGCTCGCCATCCGTGGCGTACATCACAGTGTGGTCGCCCACTACATCGCCGCCGCGCATGGAGTGCATGCCGATCTGGCGCTGAGGGCGCGCGCCAACGAGACCCTCGCGGCCGTGCATCACGTCCTTGTCGTAGCTCATGCCGGTCTCCTCGCAGACCACTTCGGCCAGGGTGCGGGCGGTGCCGCTGGGGGCATCCAGCTTGTGGTGGTGGTGCATCTCGATGATTTCGATATCGTAATCCTTCAGGATGCGGGTGGCCTTGCGGGTGAGCCAGAAGAGGGTGTTCACGCCCACGGAGTAGTTGGAGGCGAAGACGATGGGAATCTGCTTCGCAGCCTCGGCAATGGCGGCGCGCTCCTCATCGGTGTGGCCGGTGGTGCCGATGACCAGCGGCTTGTTCTGCGCCACGGCGGTGGCCAGCAGCTCCGGGGTGAAACCGTGGAAGGAGAAGTCGATGGCGCAGTCGGCAGCGCTCATGGCGGCGGCAATGTCCTGGCCCACATCGTGCGTGGCGGCCATTTCGGTGCCTTCATTCAGCTCCACGGCCTGCTTCACGGTCTGCCCCATGCGGCCGGAAATACCGGTTACGAGAATCTTCAGCATGGCAGTCTTACATCAGGTTGAAACTCTTGAGCAGGTCGGCCAGCCTGGCGTGCTTCTCAGCAGCCAGCGGCACCAGGGGCAGGCGGATATCCCAGCCGATATCGCCGCGCAGGGCCAGGGCTGCCTTCACCGGCACCGGGTTCACATCCAGCGACATGAGCCCTTTCATCAGCGGGTAGTACTTCTTCTGCAGTTCGAGCGCCTTCTTGCCATCTCCGCTCATGGCGGCATCCACCAGGGCCTTCATCTCGGCGGGAGCCACGTTGGAGGTCACGGAGACCAGCCCCACGGCGCCGCAGGAAATGAAGGGCACGGTCAGACCGTCGTCACCACTCAGTACGGCGAAATCGGCGGGCAGGGCCTGCACCAGCTGGTTCACGCGCTCCACGCTGCCGCCGGCTTCCTTGATAGCCACGATGGTGGGGCAGTCGGCAGCCAGGCGGGCCACGGTATCCACGGCAATCTCGATGCCGCTGCGGCCGGGAATGCTGTACAGGATGATGGGAAGGTCCGTTGCTTCGGCAATGGCCTTGAAGTGCTGGTACACGCCCTCCTGGTTGGGCTTGTTGTAATAGGGGCAGACCTGCAGCGTGCCGTCTGCTCCCATAGCGGCGGCGGCCTTGGTCATTTCGATGGCTTCTGCCGTGCAGTTAGCGCCGGTGCCGGCAATCACCTGACAGCGGCCGGCCACGGTCTCGATGCACACGCGGATGATTTCGAGGTGCTCCTCGGTGCTCACGGTGGGGGATTCACCGGTGGTGCCCATGGGCACAATACCATCTACACCGCCGGCAATCTGAGCCTCAATCAGTGCCTTATAGGCATCATAATCCACCTGACCATCCTTGAAAGGGGTAACAATTGCTGTATAAAGTCCCTGGTACTTCATAATTCAGGAGTATTCTTGTCGCGGACATTGTACCACTTATCGCCTGAAAGTCACGCTTTTTTTAGATTCCGCCTGCGTGCCCGTTGAAAAATATCGGGGGGGTAACTTCTGTCCTGCAAATCATGGTGCGCTTAACAGGGGTTGATGTCCCGATCTCCGGTATCACCCCCGCTGACTTTTATCTGTCGGGGAAGTTGCCTTCCTTGCCTGCTCCAGGGATTTGCATCTTCTTGGGCAGGGGGCGGTAGTATAGTGCAATATTGCAGGTTCCGGCGTGATGGGAACTGTTGTAGGCAATCGGGATTTGCAGATGATTGAAATCCGGGCTGATATCGAGCATGGTGCCCGGCGGCAGGTCTTGCGGGGCTTCTATTCCTTTGTTGTGGAGAATTGTGATATCCTGGTTCTGCCTGAGATGGGTGATGGGCACGATGGTATGGCAGTATCCTTGCTTGCAGATGAGGATGAAAAAGTCGCCCTGCGTGTAGAATGTGCGGTGGCGGGGGATGTTCACGTGGGCATTGCCGCTCGCATCCGAGCTGGTGTGAAATTGGTTCTGAATGTCCAGTGTGCGGCTCCAGGCATCGCTTAACCAAGGGAAGGGAATGGGATACATAGGCTCACTGAACAGATAGATATCTGCATCTGTAACGGCTCGCCCCTCAAGGTCCTGCACCCGGAA
>JAFVQN010000134.1 GCA_017504805.1 Akkermansia sp.
CACGCCGCTGAGCACCAGCATGAGCACGGCGAAGGCTGCACGCACGACCACGCCGCTGAGCACCAGCATGAGCACGGCGAAGGCTGCACGCACGACCACGCCGCCGAGCACCAGCATGAGCACGGCGAAGGCTGCACGCACGACCACGCCGATGAGCACCAGCATGAGCATGGAGCTGGTTGCTCCCACGGTCATGCTCATGGAGCTTCCTGCAGTGGAGGTGACGCTCCTGTACTGGTGACGGCAGATGCTCATGCCCGCCACATATCTGCGATGAAGATTGAGGTGGTACCCGCGGCCGGCCTGGCTTTGCAGCACAGCTTGTACGGTTACCTGGAGGTGCCGGAGCATGTGCTCGAAACCTATTCTCTGCCGTGCGGAGGTCGGATTTCTATGCATGTTAAATCCGCCCAGAGTGTGAAGAAGGGCGATGTACTGTATACCGTGGTATCGCCTGAGGTGAGCGCCCTGGTGGCTGATATCAAGAAACAGGAGGCTGCCATATCCCGTGTGGGGGAGGAAATCGCCTCTGTCAGTCAGCGACTGGCCCGCCTCAACGCGGCCGGTACGACGAACAGTGACCTTGAGGAGCAGGTGAATTTTAAGAACGCGGAGAAGCGCCAGCTGGAGCGCGAGGTCGAGGTTTCCCGCATCAAACTCAACATTCTGGTCATGGGGGCCGAAATCAAACCCGTTGACGGTTTGCCCACGCTGGTGGTACGCGCCAGCAATGACGGTATCGTCCGCAATGTGGGCATTACCCAGGGCAGCTGGGGGGAACAGGGTGCCCCGGTGGTGACAATGAGCAACCCGGCGGCCATGGAAATCGTGGGTACGCTGTATGGCAATGATGTGCCCGATTTCAGCACAGTGCGCGCCACGCATCTGAGTGGCCGCCACAATGCCGTGATGGAGGGTACCTGGCGCATGGCCGAGCAGGTGGACCACGAGAAACAGACCCGCACCTTCTATTTTACCCCGGACGCCTTGCCGGCGGATGCCCGCCCCGGGCAGCTCTGCCGGCTGGATATGTATATCGACGGCGGTGAGCAGGGAATCGTGAATATCCCGGATTCGGCGCTTGTGAAGGTGGGTGTTGATGATGTGGTATTCCTGGAAGTGAAGGAAGGCACTTTTGCCAAGGTGAAAGTGCAGGCCGGCACCAGCCGCCGTGGAATGACCCCGGTGAAAGGGTTGATTCCCGGTCAGCGCCTGGTGGTGAAGGGTGGATACGAGCTGCGTTACCTGCTGCCGGCAGACGGCAGCCAGCAGAAGAAGGCAGGGCATTTCCACGCGGATGGTAAGTTCCACGAAGGGGAGGATCACTGATGCTGGAGAAAATTATGTCATTCTGCTTGCGCAACCGCATCACGGTGATTATCATCACCCTGGTGCTCGTTGCTCTGAGCATTATGGGTATCATGCGCACGCCCGTGGACGTGTTCCCGGAGCTTTTTGTGCCGCGAGTCACAATCCAGACCGAGGCTGGTGGCCTCACGGCCGAGGAGGTGGAGCAGTATGTCTCCATCCCTCTGGAGTCGGCTCTTTCTGGTACCCCCGGGGTGCAGCAGGTGCGTAGTTCCAGCGGCAGCGGCCTCTCGTTTGTGTGGGTTGACTTTGACTGGGATACGGATATTTACCTGGCCCGCCAGATTGTGTCCGAGCGCTTGTCGACCGTGCGTGAGAACCTGCCATCCCATGTGGAGATGGAAATGGCACCTATTGTTTCCGTAACAGGCGAAATCATGCTCATTGCCCTGCTGGGGGATGAGACGGCCGACCCGCTGGAAGTACGCCGCGTGGGGCAGTTTGAGCTGCGCAACCGCCTGCTCTCCATTCCCGGGGTGGGGCAGGTCACCGTGCTGGGTGGCCGCATGCCTGAATATCAGGTGCTCTACGACCCGGAGAAGATGCGCCAGGCTGGCATCACGCTCAAGGACCTCAAAGAAAGTGTGGAAAATGCCCAGAGCACGATTCCTGCGGGGTACATCGAGGACGTAGCCGGCCTGGAGCTGCCGGTGCAGCAGGCTTCGCGAGCGTTCACCCCGGAAGAAATCAAGCGCGCTCTTGTACCGGCTCACCCCAGTGGTGTGCTGCGAGTGGAAGACGTGGCTGAAGTGAAGATTGACGGTGCGCCCCGCCGCGGTAATGCCGGTTTTGCCGGTCGCGAGTGTGTGGTGCTTTCCGTGCAGAAGGTGCCAGGGGCCAATACACTGGCGCTGACCGAGCAGGTAGATGCCGCGGTGAAGGAGTTTGCCCAGAGCCGCCTGCCGGAGAATATCAAACTGCGCGCCGATGCCTACCGCCAGGCAGATTTCATCAACCTTTCGCTGGAAAACGGCAAGGAAACACTCATCATCGCCGGCATTGTGGTGATGCTGGTGATTGTACTCACGCTTCTGAATCTGCGTACGGCCATTATCACGCTCATTACGATGCCGCTTTCGGTGCTGATCGGCATGGCCTTCTTCCCGGCTTTTGGTCTGGCGGTCAATATCATGACCCTGGGTGGCCTGGCCGTGGCTGTGGGCGACGTGGTGGATAACGCCATTGTATTTGTTGAAGTAGCGTGGCGCAATCTGACCCGCAATGCGGCCTTGCCGCCCGGACAGCGTCGCAGTCGCTATGCCGTGTTAATGGACGCCAAGGGCGAGATAGTATCCTCCATTTCGTACTCCACCATCATCATTCTGCTGGTGTTCTGCCCGGTGCTCTTCCTGAGCGGTATGGAGGGGCAGTTCTACCGCCCGCTGGGTATCTCCTACATGCTGGCCCTGGCGGCCTCCCTGCTGGTGGCTCTCACGCTGGTGCCCGTGCTTTGCTATATCTGCTTCAAGGCGCCCAAGACTGTGAAGAACGACGGCGATTCTGTAACGTCCCGTCTCATCAAGCGGATGTACGAGCCTGTGCTGGAGTTCTGCCTGCGGCATGCCGCCATTGTGTTCACGTTCCTGATGGCTATCACCGGTGGCGCCCTCTGGCTGGGCAGCACGTATGGCACGAGCTTCCTGCCGCCTTTCAATGAGGACTGCTACACCGTGTTCGTGAATGCTGTGCCCGGTACCTCTCTGGCGGAAACGGAACGCGTTTCCCGCCAGGTGATGGCAGAGCTGGAAAAGATTGATGGCGTGAAAACGGTGACTCAGCGTACCGGTCGCGCTGAGAACGATGAACATGCCGAACCGGTGAGTGCATCTGAACTCGTGGTGCGCGTTGACCTTGATTTCGACCAGCGCAAGATTCGCGAGGATATCCGCAAGGTGATTTCCGGCATGCCCGGTATGGGTGGCATGATTGGTTATCCGTTGGCTCACCGCATTTCTTCGGCCCTTTCGGGGTCTAATTCTGAAATTGCCATCAACATATATGGTGCTGAACTGCCGCAGATTCGCGACGCTGCCAAGAAGGCTGCCGAGATTCTGAGCACGCTGCCCGAGGTGGCCGATGCCCGCGCCAACCGAGAAGTGATGGTAGATACAATCTGTGTGGACTACAACCGCGAGGTGCTGGCCACCTACGGGCTTACCATTGCGGATGCCGCTGAGCAGGTTTCGGCGGCCATGCACGGCTACAAGGCAGGTGAAATCATCAGGAACCTGGACCATTGGAACATTATGCTGCGCCTGGATCCGTCGCTCCGCATGAACATGGATGATGTGAGCAACCTGCAGCTGGTGGCTCCCGGCGGGCGTATGGTCCGCCTGGGCGACGCGGCACACGTGTACCGCTCGGAGGTCACAAACCTCATTCTGCGCGACAACACACGCCGCAAGGCCATGATTTCCTGCAACCCCTCCATTGATTCCAATCTGGGTGACCTGGCAGATGCCTGCCGTGAAAAACTCGACCCTGTGATGAATGCCATGGGGTGCTCCGTGGACTACGCCGGTACCATCAAGAGCCGCGAGGAAGCAGGACGCCGCCTGTATATTCTGGGGGGCATCGTGTGCGTGCTTATCGTGCTGCTGCTTTCCAGCTCACTGGGCAGCGTGCGCCGCGCGTTGGTCACGCTCATCAATATCCCGCTCTGCCTGGTGGGTGGCATTGTGGCCGTGTTCCTGGCGGCGCCCGATACGGTGAAATCTGTCTTGAGCGGTGAGACCTACATTCCCCCCATTCTGTCGGTGAGTTCCATTGTGGGCTTTGTGACGGTAGTTGGCTTTGCCATTCGCTCAGGTCTTATTCTGCTCAACAGATACCGGGCATTGGAAGAGCAGGGCCTGAGCCCGCTGGAGGCTATACGCGACGGTTCTCGTGAGCGTGTGATTCCCATTATGATGACCTCGCTGACCACCATCCTGGGTCTGCTGCCGCTGGTGTGGGCCAAAGACCAGCCCGGTGGTGAACTGCTTGCGCCGCTGGCCATTGTGCAGTTCGGCGGCCTGGTTTCAGCTACCATACTCAACCTGCTGGTTATTCCCGCAACGAGCCGGCTCTTTATGCGCTGGCTGACTCCGGACAAAGAGATGGATTAATCATCGGGCGTCTCCACTCCCTGTGCATGCACACCCCGCCGGCTTCTTACATGCGGCGGGGTGTTTGTTTTCATCGCTGGCTCGCGTATCCCAAGGGGGCTGTAAGTAATAGAACTATCAGCAATATTTGGGAAGAGAAACTCCCCTCTGCTCGAAAAATCGGATTCTATCGAGCTCTGTACACACTGCATCGCCAGGGACTTGCTCGCTTTATAATTGACTCAGCGCATGGCGTGTGTTAACCTGATTGAGTTATGAAGAAGATATTGCCAACCCTTTTGACGCTGGTAGCTACAGTGGGCTGGAGCCTTGCTCCCGCTGTTGCTGATGAAACCGCTCCCGCAGCTGAGCCAGCCGCTATGTCGCCTGTGACAACTGCTCTTGATTCCATGGGGTATTTTACTGAGACAAAGGCCCTTCCCAAGGCTGATTACTACATTTTCATTGCTTCCGCTTCCTGGTGCGGACCCTGCCGCGCCCTGATGCCGCTGATTGTGCAGGAATACAAGAAGAATATCAGCCAGGATAAGAGCGTGTCTCTTGTGCTGCTTTGCTATGACCGCGATGCTGCGGCTGCTAAAAAGTACATCGGGCACTACAACTGCGACATGCCCGGCGTCATGGGGCATCAGGCATACAAGTTGCCGAACTGCCCGACTATTTCCTACATCCCGTCCGCATTTATTTTGAAGGCGGACGGAGAATTGGTCGCCAGTGGCCGCGGTTCTCTGGTCCTGGATTGGAAAAAGTTGATTCAGGGCTGTTCCGCCAAGTAAGTTGAGGGAATAAGCAAACCACCCGCCGGAGAAAAAAGCTGGCGGGTGGCAAGTTTCTGCTGCCGGGGCTTATTTGAAGTGCAGTATCAGCGGCAGGTCCGGGGCTGCTCCGTGCTCCAGAAGTGGGGCAGCATCCGGGCTGTTAATCCAGCCTCGCACGCCCGTGAATGTTTCCACGTATCCCCAGCTGCCGCGTATGGCGAGCAGGTGCAGCGGCGTGGATACAGGCAGTGTCATGATGCCTGCTCCTTTGGAATCTGCTGAACTGCGAAGCTCGGTGGCTTTGATGACGTAGGCAATGTCGGCGGGGGGCAGGGATGAAAGATCTGGTGTCTGGCGCGTAGCGTAGTAGCCCCAGTCCGCTGCGCAGAGCAGGGTGGCCAGTGCACTCAGGGCGGTGAAGGTCTGTGTCCAAGGCTTGCTCTGCCCTCTGCGGGCGATGAGCAGGGATACGCACAGCGCAAGGATGGCACTGCTCACGATGGTGGATATCCAGAGCTGTCCGGGTGTCAGTATGGTGAAAAAATCATCTGTCACGCTGCCATTGGGGAGCAGGGCTCCTTCCTTGCGCTGGATGAACTCGAGATTAGCGCGTGCTTCTTTCAGTTCCGGATCGCTTTGCAGTGCTCGGGCATAGCAGAGAGCGGCCTTGCCCGGTTGCGAGAGCCGGTAGTAGCAATTGCCCATGTTGTATTGCTTCAGGGCTTCCGGGTAATCCGGCGCCTTCTCCAGCTCAGTGAGAGCTTTGCTGTACTGCCCACCCTGGTAGGATTCCTGCCCATGCTCTGCCTGGGCAAGCGGCAGCATGCAGAGCATGAACAGAGCTGCGGTCTGTCCGATATTCCGGAGAGCTTTCATGATGATGTTCCGCTCCTGGAGGGAAATGCTGGTGTTGGCATCGGGGCGGAAAGCTTCCGTATCGCGGCGGTCTAGAATATGCTGGAGTTCGGGTGTCATGCTACCGGGTGCAACGTGTGTTTCAATGTAGCCTCCGGCTGCCTTCAGGAAGTCTAATCCATCTTCTGTTGAAGCGATGGAATGAAGCGTTTTTTCTTTCGCCCGTTCGGCCGCACCGGCAGCAAATTTGCTTCTTAACCATTTGATAAGCAGGGCGGCGAGGATGCAGGCGGCTGGTAGATAGAGAAGATACCAGAGCCAGCGTGGAAGCACAAACGTTCTGCCGTAAAGTGTGCTGGG
>JAFVQN010000002.1 GCA_017504805.1 Akkermansia sp.
ACCCCGACCTACGTCGGGGTTCAGGTTTCTTTTGGGTTTGTACGAGTGGTTACGCCCGCCACGCTGACGCGTGACGCGCTCCACCACTCGCTATGGATATGTCGCCCTGACGGGCTCAGAATTCCTCGGGCTTTCAGCCCGCCAAAGCCAATTTATCCGTCACCACCAATGCGGATAACACATCAATCTTTAATTGCCGGAGCAATAAGTATATTTTAAGAAATGCGCGTCATTTCGAGCTGGCGGACCATGCACTGGTTGATATCACCGTTGGCATTGGTGCAGCGTGGGGTAAAGCAGAGGGAGAAGCGGTGGGTGCCTGCGGGAAGGGTAAGGCGGAGGGCAGCGGAGCGGGTGTAGTCCTCCCACTGGCCGGCCTCGGTATTATGCGGGAGGAGGAAGATACCGGCGGATTCGCCATTCACGAAGAGCTCGCGGAGGGCGCAGGTATCACTGTCTCGCAGGGAGGCGGTAGCATTGCAGTAGAACACGCGGATGCTGTAAGTACCCTCGGCCAGCACGGTTTCCTCGTAATCCAGCCGGGCCGTGCAGGGGCGGGTATCGAGCCAGGCCTGGCCGTTTTCCACGGGATATTCGGCCTGTTCACCCACGCTGACGGGAGAAAGCAGGCTGCGGCAGCCGGGAGCCGGGCATTCAAAGGGCTGGCTGAAGCATGAAGTGGTGCTGCCGTTCACCGCCTGCACCGTATACTCATTATAGTAGGCCTTGCCGGGCGGCAGGGAGCAGCGGCAATCGAGCGTGGCGGCAAAGGCCACGCCGTTGCGGAATACATTGTAACTGGCGGCGCCGGGTACGGGGTGCCAGCAGAGTTCGCGGGCGGTGGGTGAATCCCAGCGGGGCTCGGGCAGGTCATCAGCCGCGCGGAGCGGCTGGGGAATCGATACCAGCTCTTCGGCGGGCATGAGCTCGAGCTCAAGCTGGATATGCCCCTCGGCCTCCAGCGGGATGATGGGGGAATCCGGTTTGCCATTCACCATGGAAGACCACACCTCGGTGCCATAGCCGTTGATGTGGATATCCAGCACCATATTGCGGATGCGCAGACCGGTAAGCCAGTGGCTGCCGCGGTATTCGCGGGGCACACAGGGCTGAATCACCAGGTTATCGCCCTCAAACTTGATGCCGAAAAGCGCATAATAGCACAAACCGAGCATGCCGGCCACGCTCCAGAGCTGGCTGTCGCCATTCTGGATAGTATCGCTGGCCTCGCCGCTTTCAGCGTGGAAATTCTCCTTGTTGGTGCCAAATGCCATAGCCGCCCGCAGCAGCGACGACATAGAGAAACACGCGGCAGCCGTATCCTGCACATCCGCCTGCGCCAGCAGCACGTACGCCTCCACAAAGGGCCACACGCTGCGGTTGTGGTAGGAGCGCTCCTGGCTTGCCTTGTACGGGGTGAATACCGGAGTACCAAAGGGGGAGCGTGGTAAATGCTGCATCACCTGCGCTGCCTGCTCGCCCGCCAGTCCGCAGAGCACCGCCAGCGAGGTAGCCAGCGAATCCACGCGGTCATCCAGGTAGCCCTCTGCGGTGCGCATCATGCCGTAGTGAGCCGCACCGGCATTCCAGAAACAATCATCAATCGCCTCCGCCAGGCTTGCAGCAGCCGCGGCGGCAGACTCCGCCTCCCGGTCGCGCCCGAGCTCGCGCAGCATGCGGCTGAGCAGCTGCCGGCAGAGATAATGCAGCACATTGGTGCCAAAGGCATAAGAAGCAGCTATATCCGCCGGCGTCATCCAATCCGGGTAGCTCTGTTCACGCCAGTCGATGAAGGAAGTCTCGCCGGGGCGCAGCAGCTTATCTGCCGAAAGCACCACGGCATCCTGCTCCAGCGTGGCCACCAGCACCCTCACGCACCACTCCAGCCAGCTGCGGTCACCCTGCACCTGGTAGAGCGCCCAGGCACCCAGCGCCCAGGCCACGCGGTCGGTCGAAACCGGCCAGCCACCGCCGGTGCCGGTATCCTGCACCACCACCCCGTCGCGCACGCGGGATTCCAGGCTGGCGCGGGTGGCCTGCGGGTCAGCCAGCGCCGTACCCAGCGCAGCAGCAAACGCCATATCGCGGGTCCAGACAGAGGACCAGGCTGCACCAGCCAGCAGGAGCCCCTCCGGCGTGGTATCAGCCTGCAGTTCCTGCACCGCCAGGGCATACATAGCCTGCAGCACCGGCACCGAGCTGTGCAGCCGGGCGCAGCCCTCCGGCAGCGTGGTGCAGATGCTCACCTCGCGGCTTGCACCGCCGCGGGTGATACGCAGGCGGTCCGGGGAAACCAGCTCCGCCACCAGACCAGGCTGTTCCAGCCGGCGGCTGGTCAGGCGGTAGGCACCGTTGTCAAACAGGAGCTGTTCCTCGGCAGCAGCCATACAGGCACATTAAAGAATGGCACCCGGCACGTAGCCCACCCCCTCCGGGAAGCGGGTGGCGAGCTCCTGCACCATGGCGGCAAAGGCGTCCACCTGCTGGGCGGCCATGCCGGTATCACCGGCGTTGGCGTCGTAAATCTCCTGAATCTCCTCGCGGGTCAGCATCAGGCGGCCATCGGCCCCCAGGCGGTCCAGCAGGTCATTTGTAGAGATGAGACCGTTGCGCAGGTCGTTGGAAACCGCCACGGCGTGCTCCTTGATGACCTCGTGCGCCGTCTCGCGGCCCACGCCGCGCTTCACGGCCGCCATCATGATGGTGGTCGTCATCAGGAAAGGCAGGTAGCGGTTCAGCTCCGTGCGCACCACGGGCTCGTACATACCCATCTGGTCCAGCACCGTGATGAATGTCTCGAACAGGCCATCAGCCGCCAGGAAAGCATCCGGCAGCACGCAGCGGCGCACCACGGAGCAGGACACATCGCCCTCGTTCCACTGGTCACCGATAATGCCGCCAATCATGGTGAGATGACCCTTCAGAATGGCATGGAAACCGTTCACGCGCTCGCAGGAGCGGGGATTCATCTTATGCGGCATAGCGCTGGAGCCGGTCTGCCCCTTGGCAAAGCCCTCAGTGCAGAGCTCGTGGCCCACCATGAGGCGCCAGGTCTTGCAGAAACTGCTCGGGCCGCTGGCCAGACCCACCAGGCCTGAAATAATCTCAAAATCCAGGGAACGCGGGTACACCTGGCCCACATTCATCCACTTGGAGGCAATACCCAGGTGAGCGCAGATGCGCTCCTCGAGCTCACGCACGGTATCCGGGTTCTTGCCGAAGAGGGAAAGCTGGTCCAGCTGGGTACCCACAGCGCCCTTCAGACCACGCACGCGGTAGCGCTCCATCATGCTCACCCAGGCCCAGGCCCAGTGTACAATCTCCTCGCCGAACATCGCCACGCGCTTGCCCATGGTCGTGGCCTGGGCGGCCACATTGTGCGTGCGGGCGGCAAAGACCATATCGCGCCAGCCGTTGGCGCACCTGGCCATGCGGTCCAGCACGGCCACCGCCTTATCGCGGATGATGTGCATGGAACGCCAGATCTGCAGCTGCTCCACATTCTCCGTGAGGTCACGGCTGGTCATACCCTTGTGGATATGCTCGTGGCCAGCCAGGTCGCAGAATTCCTCGATACGGGCCTTCACATCATGGCGGGTAACGCGCTCGCGGGCGTTGATGCTCTCCACATCCACCTGCCCCTTCACGCGCTCGTAGGCATCAATCGCCTCCTGCGGAATATCCAGCCCCAGGTCCTTCTGGGCCTTCATCACCGCAATCCAGAACTCACGCTCCAGCACAATTCGGCCCTCCGCGGACCAGATGGCTTTCATGGAATCAGAAGCGTAACGGCCTGCCAGTACATTCGGTATAGCGCTCATAGTTTATCTTTTTCGGTACAGGTGAGCGGGCAGCATAGCAGATTACAAGCCGATTTTCAAGCTTTATATTGTGAGGTCCGGGCAGCGACCATGCGTGTCCCAATGATTTGGGACACGTGGATTGACGATTGACAATTGACAAATTGAAAGTTAGTGGCTTATGACGACAGAATCTCAAATGAGCGCTTACTGCCGATGGTGAGGCGGGTGATACCCCACTACGAATTTTCACACAGAACACTAAACGATATCCCCTCCCCGCTGGCGCGGGGAGGGGACGAATTCCGGCTGTTACCAGACGATAGCCTCACTTCGCGCGGACGTCCAGACGGGCGCTGGGGGAGAGGCCGTATGTCTGCGGCTCGTAAAGGAGCTGGGCCTGGGCGGGCGGGGCGGTGGCGCTGCCAGCGTATTTCACGCGGGCGTAGTAGCGGAGATTCACCGCATCCCGGCCGGACCAGCGGGTGCAGAAACCGCGCACACGGTCAGCCAGGAACTCGCGGTGGTCAAAGCAGTCGCTCCAGCAGAGGGGGTCAAGCCCGGCAGCCTGGCCGGGCACATCGGGGTTAATCGCCTCGAGACAGGCGGGCAGGTAATCCTCCAGCACGAGGTGGTTGAGTTCCTGCTCGCCAGCCTTGGCGCAAGTGAGCGACACGCGCACCACATCCCCCGCCACCAGCTGCTCCACCGGGCGCCACACACCATCTTCCCCCTTCTTTTCATACACGCGGGTCATCTGCAGGCCATGCTCAGTCAAGCCAGGGTAATCGGTCTGCACCGGCTGGGCCTGGGCACGCAGCAGTGCGTACACAGTGCCTCGCTGCGCGGTGTATGCAGCCGCAGGCTGCACGCCCGGCACGCGGTACACGCTGCGGTTCAGGGAGGCGGTGGAGCCATCCGGCAGGCGGAGAGCAGCCTCGACCTGGGCACCGGGGGAATCACCGATGTAGGTCATGAGCGCGTAGAGCGACCAGGCGCTGCTCCAGCTGCTATGGTGGCGGTAATCAGCCGCGCGGGTACGCATCCAGCGCAGGAATGCCTCGTGGCGGCCGTCATTATTCGTGCGCAGGTACTCGAGGAACTCGATATCAGCCCGCACGGAAGTGGCACTCTGCGATTCGGGCATGGCGGCAAGCGCATCCTTCAGAGCCTCGCGCTGGGCATCGCGATTCTGCAGAGCCCGGGCGGCCGCATAGCGGGAAAGCGGGCTGAGCTGCTGCATATCCGTCTTTTCCAGATAGGACAGCAGGTTATACCAGCTGCGCTGCGGCAGCTCAAAGCCGCGTTCCTCAGCCATGCGCAACACCATGGCCAGGTGCGCGCTCACCCAGGCGCAGGACTCACCGCTGCGCTGGAACAGCGGCACGCCGCCATCCTCATTCTGGAACTTCAGCAGCCGGGCAGCCGCACGGGCCACAGTCGCCTTCACTTCGCTGGCGGGGGTCTGCGCCATGCGCGGGCAGAGCGGCGCCAGGCGGTCATACAGCAGCCAGGGGAGCAAGGCAGAAGCACTGGTTTCCGTCAGGAACCCGCCGGGCTGCTCCAGCAGGAAATCCACCCCACCCTTCAGGTGCAGCAGCGGATTGGCCGAAACCAGCAGCTCCAACTCGCAACCGGGGGCAGATGCCACCGCGGCAGCCAGTTTCTCCTGCGGCACCAGGGCCGCCTGACCGGGGGAGAGCACCAGGTGGTGCGCCTCCTTGAGCAGCGGCACGGGGTGGCGCACCTCGAAAGTCCCCTCGGCAGCATCCTCACCGATGGCACCGGTGGCCACCCAGCGGAAGCGCTGCTGACCGGCCTGGCGGGCAGACACCTCGAAATGCAGCACGGCAGAAGCCCCGGGGGCCAGCTGCACCTGCTGCGGCTCACCGCCGTCCACCAGCTGCACCTGCCAGGAACCGTCGGAGGTGGTATTATTCGTGATAGTGACAGGCAGCTGCAAGCTATCACCCACACTCATGAACAGCGGCGCACCTGGCGTAAGCATCACCGGCTGATTGGCCGTAAACTCACCCTCGCGGGTACCGAAACGCGAGCCTCCCTTATCCGCCGCCACCGCTATCACGCGGTAGGTCGTCAGCGTATCCGGCAGGGTGCAAGTAGTGGAAAAGCGACCATCGGCATCCGTCTTCAGCGCGCTGCGCCACAGAGCCAGCGGGGCAAAATCCGAGCGCACGCGCAGGCCTTCCGTGCGGCTCTGCGCGTCGCCGGCAGGCACAGCAACGGCACCGTCCGCCCTCTTCCTGAAGGAATCGGGCGCATACACCCCTTTGGAGCGGGTGTGGAAACTCTGAATATGCTGGTCATCGCGCATCCACCAGGGCTGGTGGCTCCAGCTGCCATCACGCATGCGCCCCTCGCCCTGCCACAAGCCGGACATAGGCTCCGTATTAAACTCCAGCTCATCCCCCGCATCCGGCAGGCGCGGCACCTGCATCCGCACCGGGGAAACCGACCAGCGGCTCAGCGAGCGCGCCACATCCGGCAGCTCATAACCCGTCTGCGACAGCATGCCGGCATCCACCGCATACAACGTGACCACCGCCTGGGCAGGCTTGCCATCCGGCGTGCATACGCGCCCGGAAATCGTCTGGCGCGTACCGGGACGCACCGTGCCGGGCAGCGCCAGCTCCACCGCCAGTTCATTCTGCGGGCGCGGCAGGTCCAGCTGCAGTTCAGCCTGGGCGTGGGCCACCTGCAGCGACGCCCCGGCATGCTGGCTCAGCATAGCGGCAGAAACGACTACGCGGCCACCATCCTCCGGCAGCAGGGGCAGCTCCACCACCTGCTCACCGCGCTGCACCGGCTGCACAGCCAGGCGCACCCCGCCGCCGCAACTCACCGCCAGCAGGGCATGCCCCCCCTGCCCGGCCACCAGGCGCACACGCCCGGGCTGCGGTGCGGCCTCCAGCTTCAAATCCTGCACCTCCTGCCCGGCATCCACCTGGCGGAGGAAACGCTCCTGGAACACGTGGCCATGCACATCGCGGCCTTTGAGTTCCACCTGCACGAGTGAACCCGGCGCAAGCTTGTGCTCGCGGCACAGCGCCTCCAGATCCAGCGGCACTCCCTCCTCCGCATCGGCAGGCACCGGGAACCACTGCGACCAGATTTCCTCATCGCCATGGCTCTCGTAGGCAAACCCATTCGGCATGCGGCGGAGCTGCCCGCGGTGTGCCACCAGCGCCACACGGACCGAGTGGCTGGCATGAAGTGGCTTGCCGCATGTGGAGCAAATCAGACGCACGCGGTTATCCTGCGTGAGCTCCGGGCGCACCCACGAACCGGCATACTGAGCCTCCAGCTCCGCCTGGCGATACTCCTGGCGGGCATTAGCCACGCTCACTCCGTAATGCACGCGCAGCTGCCCCTGCGGCAGGGTACCCAGCGGCACGCGGAACACCGTCACCCCGTCCACCGCCAGATTCCGGCTCAGCACCAGTTCATACGCCCCATGCTCCACCTCACGGGCACCCTCCAGCGGGGCATTGCAGCTCAGCTTCAGCTCCGCGCGGGCACCACCGACCGGCTGGCCGGCAAAATCCTGCGCCTTCACCGCAAGCACCAGCTCCTCCGGGCAAACCCGGGCAGTCTGGTCCTGCAGCTCCAGCTCAAAGGCATCGCGGCGGAAAACCTGGCAGGAAATCGTGTGAGTCGCCAGGGTACGCGGGCGCGTAGTCCCCACGCGGATGCGGTACTGTCCGCACACATCGTCCTGCCCGGCGGGCAAGGTGAGCTCCTGCTGAAAGGCACCGTACTCATCCACATCAAAAGTGCGGGAGAACAAGCGGCGGCCGCCGGGGCTCTCGAAATGCAGCTCCAGCTCGCGGTGCTTCGACTGCGTAATCTGGTTGCGGCCGCAGACCGCCCGCAGAAACCCGCGCACAAACACCCTCTCACCCGGGCGGTACACCGCGCGGTCAGTCCACAACATAGCGCGCAGCTCAGGCTCTGCCGCAGCACCGCCGCTGCCTTCAAACACGTGGGACACCGGCACAATGCAGTAATCCTCCCCGCTGCGCACCAGTGCCTCCCCCTCGCCCGCCGGCAGGCGCACATAGCCCTGCCGCAGCGGTTCCGTGACCGATTGCTCATCACTCACCATCGTGGCCGAGCCCTCAGCCACCAGGCTGGCATCACTCGTGCGCAGCACGGCCAGCTCATTCCCACCGGCGGAACTCCGCAGCGGAATCACTGATAAATCTGAAACTGAAACCAGCCAGTCGCGGCGCTGCACCAGTTCCTCCGGCTGCATTCCCATGGCCCGGGCCGCCTCACCCGCTTCAGCCGTAGGGTACAAGTCCGTCTCCAGCAGGTAGATACCCGGCTTCAGCGGCCCACCGGCCAGCTCTCCCAGGTCCACATGAATGCGACCCTCGCGGGCCAGGCCATTACCCTCCACCGGCAGCACTTCCTCCAGCTCCCGGAGCACCTCACCCCCCGCAGGCTGCAGGAAAATGCGGTTGTGCAGCACCTCCCAGGCCCGCTCGCCATTCTCCGGCAGCGCGGGCAGCTCCTCCGGCCTGGCCAGCCCGGCTGCTATACGGGCCTGCACCACAGCGCGTTCGTATCGCGCATGCCCCATAGCGCGGCGGCGCTCCTGCTGGTCCAGGTGCGCGCGGATGTGCGGCAGCGCAGCAGCCGCCTGCTCCGCCTTCCAATGGCGCAGACGCAGCTTCAGGCGGCTGCCATTCATCGCCCCGAGCTGCAGCACATGCGAGCCATGCAGGCTCATCTGGCGGCTGTCAGCCCCCCATAGCGCAGGCTGCATCGGATTCACGCTGTAGCGGCAGGTGAAATCACCCTCCAGCGGCAGCCCCAGCACCCCTTTCAGACCAGCCTTCAGCGTGCATTCCACCAGCACCGGGGCATCACTCTCCACCACCAGCTTCATACCCGGCGCTGCCGTGGGGTGTGCATAACGCACCAGCGTATTCCGGGTGTTCAACGCATCAAACTCAAAATCCTCCGGATCCTCCGGCACAATCATATACTCCGGTGCCGGCAGCTCGCCCGCATAGCGCACCGTGAGCACGCGCCCCTCCACCACCGCAGTGCGCGTGCAGCCATCCTCCGCCAGCGCAGCGGGCACCCCGTTGAGCTTCAGCTCCATCTCGCGAAAAGCCTGCTGCAGCTGCTCTTTCTCCACCAGCGAATTAAAACGCAGCCCGATCACCGTGCGCGTATCGCCCTGCTCCGTGGTCTCCGCGCTCTGCTCCATACTCGCGCTCAAGTAGCGGTTCACATAAATCGGCCCCAGATTACTATCCGCCACACCGCTGCCAGCAGGCGCCTTCGCATTCAGCCGCCAGATACTCCCGGCAGGCAGTGGATTCTCTGCCCGCACCACCACATAGCCCGGCAGCGGTGAATCCTGCTTCAACTCGTCCCAGCGAGCCCCATGCTTTGCCAGCGAACGCAGCACGCTGTAACTATACCCATGCCGCAGCTGCGCCTCCTCCGGCACCCCGCGCATCTTCTCGCCGGATTCAAAGAAATCCCCCCGCGCATCCATCTTCAGACGCGTGAACGTATAGCTCAGCCCGCTCTCCTTCCCGAGCCCCGCCGCCTCTGCCGTATTCTGAAACTGGGCCGATATCAGCGCTGCCCCATTCGGCTGCGTGCGCAAATCCTCATGCACCAGCGGCGATACCGGCGCGCGGAAGCGGTACTCATACTGCTCCAGCCGCCGCCCGCTCTGGTAACGCGCTCCATCCTTGAAACGCAGACAGTACTCCGTCTTCACGCTCGTCCCGGGCGAAGGCTCAATCCGCAAGCTATCCTGGTCCACCCACAGCACACGCGGCGGATGCGCCTCATCGCCGCTTATCGTGAACAAATCCAGCCCTCTGTCTGCGGCACTGCTCCCCTCCTCATACTGATTCTCCACCACCGTACGCGTCACCACAGGCTCACTGAACGTGATATTCACAATCCCCTGCTGCTCCCAGTACGACAACATATCCGCCTCCACCACAGGCAGAACCAGCAAAGCTAACACATATATAATCCGGGCAATAAGCTGCATGTCGCACCCATTATACAGCATCTTATAACATTCGCCAACTGATTATTGCTGCATACCCCCGGATTGACGCTCGATTTATTGCTCCGGCAGC
Organism: Akkermansia sp.; assembly: GCA_017504805.1. GTDB lineage: Bacteria > Verrucomicrobiota > Verrucomicrobiia > Verrucomicrobiales > Akkermansiaceae > Akkermansia. The sequence continues at coordinate 9,941 of JAFVQN010000002.1, forward strand.
CGTCCGACCACCGGGAGGATATCGTCGCGGCAAAGCCGCGATATCGTCCGGCGCAGCCGGATATCGTTTCCTGGACAGCAACCCCTTTTCGCTTCCCAATGATTGGGAAATAATCTTCCCGGGCATCTACGGTGAACGATATCCGCCTTTGGCGGACGATATCGGCGCTTTGCGCCGACGATATCTGCCTGCGGCAGACGATATCCGGCCGGACGTCCGACCACCGGGAGGATATCGTCGCGGCAAAGCCGCGATATCGTCCACGCCGCAGGCGTGGATATCGTCCGGCGCAGCCGGATATCGTTCCCTGGACAGTACCCCTTTTCTCTTCCCTATCATTGGGAAATAATCTTCCCGGGCATCTACGGTGAACGATATCCTGACCTGCGGTCAGGACGATATCGGCGCTTTGCGCCGACGATATCTGCCTGCGGCAGACGATATCCGGCCGTTGGCCGGACCTGGGCAGCCGCAGGCTGCGGTATTTTCAAATTCGTCATACCCCCGGCGCAGCGGACCCCGGCAGCGTTGTGAGCTGCCGGGGTCCGGAAGGGGTGGGTCAGTCAATCATCAGAAGTTGACGCGATAACCGACGGTGGCGTTCACGTTGGTGTAGTCGCTGCGGACCTCGATGGAGGCATCCATGAACAGGGAGCCGCCGTCGTCACCCACGGGAACGGTCAGGCCGGCACCAGCCTCGATACCCACGGAACCGCGCTCGGCGCTGTTCACTTCGGCATCGATGTTGTTGTAGGCCGCCAGGGCCGTGTTGGTGCTGCAGGAGGTATCACCCGTATCAGCCTTGGCCAGCACGCGGCATTCGAAGATGCTGGTGCGGTTGTACATGTCCTCGCCCACGATGGTCTGCAGGCGTGCACCGAGGCCGAAGGTCACCACATCCATGGTCTGGTCATCCACCTTCACGCTGGCATCGCCGGAGCTCTTTTCGGTGTAACCGCTGATGGTGGTGTGGCGCCAGGCCACGTTGAACATGGGCTGCAGGCAGGTGGTGCCGTCCTCAGAGAGGGTGAACACGCGGCCCACCTCGTACATGAGGCCGAAGCTCGTGCCATCCGTATCTGCCTGGGTCTCGTAGCTGCCGCCGCCGTAGTTCACGGTGCGCTTCATGCTCAGGTCAGACATACCCACGGTACCCACGAAGGTGTGGGTCCAGGCGCTGGAGGCGTAGCGGGCAAAGGCGGAGATGTAGTAGGTATCCATGTCGCCCTTGGACTTATCAGCGCCATTCACGGTCAGGTCGCCATACATGGCGGTCAGGGCCATACCAGCGGTGAAGGTCGGGGTGATATCGACATCGAAGCCCACGGTGCCACCCCAGCTGCTCAGCTCGTAGCCGCCCTCGGTGCCGTTGTCGCTCAGCTCGCTGAAGTCGCCCTCGGCGTTGATCCAGGCGTTGAAGTAGGGCATGCCCTCCTGCACCACGCTCTGGTCCACACCCATGATGGTGGTGCGGTTGCGGATGGCCTGCAGCTGGCGGTCCACATCGGCAGAGGCAGCCATGCCCAGCACAGCGGAGCTGGCGCCGGCCACAGCGGCCAGGGTCTCATCCGTACCGGCGGTATTGCCGCTTACGATGAGGGTTTCGAGGTGGTTGAGCACAGCCTTCACATCGCTCTCGGCGTCGTTGATAGCCTTCATGCTGGAGCCGTAGGCGTTGTCGAGCAGGTCGGCACCGGCCTGGCCGTTCTCCGTCTCAGCCAGCTGCTGGTGGAAGTCGGCAGTCTCGCCATTCACCGTCTCACCGGTGAGCACGAGCTTGCCATTCTCCACACGCACCACGGCGTTGTGCAGGTACTTGTTGACGCGCTGGTCGTTGCTGGTGATGACCACATCGGCAAAGCCGGTGGCATCCTCAGCCAGGGTCACGCTGGTCTCGCCTTCGCTGATGAGGGCGTTGGCCACGCGGTCGGATACAGAGTTGACCACCAGGTTGATGCTGGCGCCATCCTGCACCTCCACGGTACCGCCGGTGAAGACCAGACCACCCTCGCGCACGGTGCTCAGGTTGGCCGTCAGGTTCATGTCACCAGCCAGGGTCACGCCCTCGGTGGTGTTCACCTTCTTGTTGGCCGTGGTGCCGTCGATGGCGGCATCCATGGTCAGCGTGGAATCAGCGTCCACCTCCAGGCTGCGGAGGGAAATCACATCATCTGCATCCGGGGTGATGGTCACATTCGTACCGCGGGCAATGATATCGGCGCGGGAGGCATCATCTGCGAGCTTGTGCATGCCGGCACCCTTGAGCACCAGATCACCCGTGTAGCCGTTCATATCACCAGCGTAGGTGCTGGTGCCGCCGAGAGCCTGCGTCACGGTGATGCTGGCATCTGCCGGGCCGGTGCTGGCCAGGGTGCCGTCGATATCGGCACCGGTCAGGCTCAGCTTGCCGCTGGTCTCGGTGGTGTCCACGGTCAGGGTGGTACCCTTGGCGAGTTCCAGAGCAGCGCCGCTCAGCTCAGCACCGTTGGAGATGGTGGCGGAGGCGCCCTCAGCCACGGTCACCACGGAACCGGCAGCGCCGTCGATAATCATGCCGCTTTCCACCATGGCGCCATCGGCCAGAGCCGTGGTGCTGGCGGCACCCAGCAGGATGTGGGCAGGCTGCGTGGCCAGAGCGGCCACTGCCGGCAGGTTCACCCCCGTGGCCTCCAGCATATCAGCTGCGGCGGCGTGGTCAATGCTGCCACCCAGGGTGGTGGTACCGTTCAGGATGAGCTGGGCCTGGCCGTCATCTGCCACGGTCACACCGTCCAGAATCTGGTTGCCCGTGCCGTCAAGCTGGAGCTTGCCGGCGGCCAGCTTCAGCTCGCCACCCTCCAGGGTCAGGCTGCCCTTCACGATGTAGGTGGAGTTCGTGTTCACCACCGGAGCCGCAGCGCCCATGGATTCGGTGTGCAGAATCTGCACATCGGCATCCGTCACAGCGATGCTGCCGGCCATACTGTTGTACTCAGCATCAGCCACGGTGTTGGAAATCGTCACCAGGTCATTGCCGTCGCCCGTGATGCTCAGCGTGCTGCCAGCCGTGCCAATCAGGTTATTGAGCACCATGCCCAGGCCATTCTGCGCAGCGGCGGGTTCCTCTGCCGTCAGGTCGATTTCCGTATCCTTGTCAATCAGGATGGCGGAGTAACCCTCGGCGGAGTCATACACTTCCTTACCGCCGGCGTTCCAGTCGGTGCTGTCGCCCTGCTTCACCGTAGACTGGTAGATATTGCCCGCCGGTGCGTACTGGGTCAGGGTGAGCAGACCGTCCGTGCCGAAATCAGCCTTCAGGTTGAACAGGCTCAGCGCCGTGTCGAACACCACATTGTCGTGGTTCTGCAGGGCCGTCAGGTCACCGCCCAGCTTGAAGGTGCTCACCGCCGGTGTCGTATCCGTGGCGGTCAGCAGACCGGCCAGCACGCTGTTGATATCAATGTGCAGGTCGGCGCCATCGGCCAGGGTCACAGCACCCGTGGTGCCGAACACACTCTCGCCCGTCTCCATGGCGTCGATCAGCGTCACGGTGTTGCAACCAGCCAGCTTCAGGCTGCCCACGTCGGTCAGGCGGCTGTACTCGCCGGTGGCGGCGTCGGCGTTCAGGCTGCCGATGTTCACGGTAGCATTGCTGGAGATACCGCCCAGGTCGTAGGTGCGGATGGCGGTCTCACCATCCATGATATTCACCAGGCCCGTCCAGGCGCCGGCATTCTCCAGACCACCTGCCTTGATGTTGATATCCGCCAGAGCCGTGCCGTCTGCCTTGGTCAGGATGCGCGGGGTGCTATTGTCGACGCCACTCTTGCCGCCAAGATTCAGAACGGCACTGGCACCTTCCAGATTAACCACACCGGAACCGAGCTGCAGCTGGGAGTTCGTCCCGAACTGGTCCACGGTCACACGACCGCTCTTCACGGTCAGGCTCTTGAGCGTGGTGTGATTGCTGCTCTTCCAATCGTTCTGGATATTCAAGTTCGTGATATCCGTCAGCGCAGCATCCACAATGACATCGCCCTGAGCGTCAGCCCCCTCGTTAATCCAGTTCTCCCCACCGGTCACCTTCACCGTGATATCCTCAGTGGTGGTACCATGAACAGAGGAGCCACCGGCCAGCGTCAGGGTGCGGGCAGTGCCATCCGCGGTGGAGCGCACCGTAGCGGCTGAGTCCACATCCAGCGCGCTGAGCTGCATATCGCTGCCCATCTTCAAGGTGGAGCTGCCATTCACCCTGAGGCCGGCGTTGGCATCCTGCTGCACCAGCGTGGCCGAATCCAGCGTCCAGGTACCCACCAGGTGAGTGGTACCCGTGCCGGTCAGGCTGATGCTCTTGCCGCTGGCCATGGAGATGCCGCTGGCATTGGTGCCGGTCAGGGTGCCACCATTCTCCATCACCACGTTCACACCCACAGTGGCAGCAGAGGTGCTCAGGCCGGAGCCCGTGAGCTTCAGCGTGCCGGCGCCGGTGATGCTGTCGGTCGTCAGGGTCATGCCGCCGTTCACCTCCAGGTTGGACTGAGCGCCGCTCAGCACCACAGACGGCGTGGTCAGGGTCTTGCCGCTGCCACCGGTCAGCGTAAGCTTACCGGCGTTGTTCACCGTCACTGCACCGCTGAGCGTGGAGTTCGCGCCGATGCCCATGGTGGTGGTCTTGTCACCCACCGTCACCGTGGCACCAGTCAGGCCGCCCTGGAAATCGAGCTCCGTATCGCAGGTGCCGGAAGCAATGGCTCCGGTCACCACGGCTGCACCCTTGAAGGTCAGGTCCATGGCACCGCCGTTGCCGGTAATCCTGGCCACCGTGGCGGTGGAATCGAACACCGCCACAAGCTTCTTCTGAGTGGCCGCATCGCCCGTCCAAGTACCATCCACCCAGATGTCACCTATCGAGGCTGTACCCTTGAAGTTCATGGTCGCATCTGCATTTCTGACAGTGATATTGCCACCCTGGGCCACGTTGCCATTGAAGGTGGCATTCAGCGCGCCCTTGCCCACGATGATGTTATCCATATCGGTCAGCGCGTTGCTCACCGTCATGTTCACCGTACCGGCCACATCCTTGTACTCGTTGATGTAGAGGTCGCTCTTAATCTGAGTGCCATCCACAGTGACTGTCATCGTCTTGCCCGTGTCCACGTTCAGGGACTTGGCAGCAGGGTTGGTCAGCACCAGCTTGTTGACGGTCACGTCACCCTGGGCGTAGATATTGCCGGAGTTGAGCACCATCTCGCTGGTGGTCATGGTGCCATCCACCGCAAGACGCAGCTCAGCGCCCCCGTTGATGGTGGTCTTAGTCGTGCTGAGGCCCTGGGCATTCGTCACCGTAACGATGGCGGACTGCCCGGAAAGCACGGTTTCACCCGTCCAGCTGTTGGCAGCGTTGAAGGTCACCGGAGCACCGGTGATGCGCATATCGCCATCAGTCGTGATGCTGTTGTTGAAGGTCACGTTACCGCCGGTGATGGCGATATCGCCCATGCCCTTCACGCTGCTGATGGCGCCACCCTCGAAGGTGTAGGTGCCACCGGTCACGGTCATGGTGCCGATCTTCACGCCGCTGTCTGCCACGGTCACCACCTGGTCGATGGCCACATCCGGCGTGTTCGGGTCGTTGTCGGCATCGCCTGTCACCTGACCGAAGGTCACCTTGTCATCCGAGTAGAACTGGTCCACAGCGGTCCCGTCGTTGCCATCGTCCCAGTTGTCGGTATTCTTGAGGTCCCAGAGCTTCTTGCCGGCAGCATTCGTGGTCTCGCCGGTCCAGGCCAGTGTGGCGGCGTCGCCCTCCACATGCAGCACCAGGGACTTCGTGCCGTCGGCCTCGTCCACCACGGCAAAGGTGTGTACCGCGCGGGACTCTTCAGAGAAGTTGCTCTTCAGGTTGGCAACGCCGTCGATGCGAGTCAGGCCGGTCATCAGCTTGTAGTTGCCGTTCGCTTCTGCGTTACTGGCATCGATATAGCCCAGCAGTGCATCCGGGGTGAATACCATGGTGGCATCGGTGATGGTGAGCGTGGTGCCGGCTTCGCAGGCGTACTTCGTGCTCACCTGGTAGGCGTTGTTCTCATTGCCCAGGTCGAATACCACATTACCACCCGCCAGCGTCAGCGCACCGGCCAGCTTGCTGGCGGCATCTGTCTGGCTCAGGGTCATGCCCTCTCCCAGCGTCAGGTTCTTCACCACACCGCCGGCAGCCACGATGCTGTCTTCGCCCGTAGCGTTGGCGGCGCGGCCGTAACCATTCATATCCAGCACGCCACCCTCTGCAGTGAAGGTGTGTGTACCTGTCTGGTTGGCAGAAGCTATCTTCTGGTAACCACCGGCCATGGTCACATTCACACCATCCGCAAAGGAACCGGAATAGGCCACATCGGCAGTAGCCGTGTTGGTTATCTTCAGGGTCTTACCGCTGCCGGAAACTGTACCCTGCGTACCGACGAGTTTGGCCAGGTTGGCAGTCTCTGTATTCACCAGAAGCACTGCGTTGGCGTGGTTCAGATTCACCGTAGCATTCTTCAAGGCATTGGCATGCCCGGCTGTCAGATCCCAGTCGCCATTGACGAGCCAGGTACCGGCAAAACTGTTGTCGTTAGTCAGTTCCACAGCCGTATTTTGGCCCGTGGTCAGTTTCACCGTAGCATCCGACGCGCCTTCCACAACGCCGGAAATCGTTGTTTTCTGCGCTTTCGTCACGTAATATTCGGCCGTTCCGGCAACGGATAAGCCACCGGCGAAATCAATGACACCCTGATATTTGTGCAGCTTGGTACCATTGGCCATGGATACCTTGCCACCCCAGCTCGAACTGCCGTTTGCAGCGGTCAGAATCAGTCGCACGCCACCAGCCTGGATATCAAGGTTACCACTTAAATCGGTGCCTGTCTTCGTAGCTGTCTGGTTGCCATCATTGCCAATCATCAGCCAGTTAGTACCCGTCTTGGTCAACGTATGACCATTTGTATCAAGTGCACCCATGAGCCCAGCATCACTGGCAGACGAGTATATGGTGGCATCGTCTGTCAGCTCAACATTCATGTGAACGTTCTTATTAGTTGTGAACGAAATGGCAGAAGCATCAAGGGTACCAGCAGCAGCGGTGCTGGCACCATCACCGGCAATCTGGATAAGCTTGTTCTTTTCGCACTTGTCGCCCACATTGTAGCGGGTGCCATCAGTGATGACAATCTTGGCTACCTTATCCACAAATCCATTGGAGCCGCCAATATGCAGAATGGAGCCATCGCCAACCATCATGAGCGTGGTTCCGGAATTATTGGCAAAGATGTTGTTGAGCAGCTCACCGCCGGAATAGATCGTCTTTGCCTGGTTAGAACCATTTGCGGTCACCTGGGTTGCATCCAGCTTGACTGTGCCGGGACCGCTGACCGTGTGGCCTGCAAAACTGGTATCGCTCTGGGTCGGGGTCAGGTAGAGAACGCTGCTGGCATCCGCCAGGAGTACGTTACTGCCGTTACCACTGGAAAGCGGCTGCGTGGCATTCACTACCGTATTGGCCGAGATGGTGGTGAGGCCGGAGTAGGTCTTGCCGGTGCTGTTCCACTGGACGGGGATGATTTCGCCATCATCATCGGTCAGGGAGGTGATGGTCACGCCGCCCTTGGCCAGGCCGGCGGTGGCGAGGCCATCGGAGATGGCGTTGGCCACACCGCAGTTGAGGACGAGGGTGGAGCCGTTGTCCAGGATGATGCCGCCGGAGCGGGCAGTGGTGGCCTCACCCCAGTTCAGGATGGTGTTGTTGCGGACGGTGGTGGTGCCGGTGTAGACGTCGTCCGTGTTGAGGGAGGCATGCGTAACCGGGGTCTCGGACTGATCAGCCGAGAAGGCGACATTGCCCGTGCCAGTGAGGGCCATATTGGCACCCAGGGCATTGGTGGAACCCAGCACCAGAGTAGCTCCGCCGCCGATGGTGGCGGTACCCTTGAAGCCGCTGTTATCACCGGTAAGGATGGTTTCCTTGTTAATCTGGTCAGCGGGGACAGCGGCGATGGAGATGCTCTCGGCATAACCACCGGCAACATTGCTGATGCTGCTGCCATACTGACCAGCAACGAGGCTGAGGTTCACGCCGTTCAGGCGGAGCCCGGCATCGCCGAATACGCCACCGGAAGGAGAGAGCGTCTGGCCAGCAGTGCCGATGATATTGATGGTGGTATCAGATGTGGCGCCCAGCACAGCACCCGACAGCTGCACATTGTTGGCACCGATATCGAGGGAGACCGTACCGGCGCTGACCGCCAGACCACCGTTCAGGGAGTAGTCCTCGGTGTTGCCGGCGAGCCAGCGCAGGGTGCCGCCGTTGTTCAGAACGATGTTCACCTTATCCTGGTCCACCATGGCACCGGCATCGAGAACCAGGGTACCTGCCACGGAGAGGGCCGTCTGCTCCTCGGTCATGGCCAGAGTACCAGCACGGAAGATGGCCGTGCCGCTGGCAATGTGGATACCCTCAGCCGCGGCAACAATGCCGCTCTGCGCACCGCTGGTGTAGAATTCGTAAGTACCGGCGCCTCCATCCACCGTCACGCTGTTGGGGGCAAGCTCACCTACAATCTGCACCTTCTCGGGGTTTGCCGTGTTGGTGAATTCGCCAAAGGTCACATCATACTTGCCACCGGCTTCGTATTTATCGCCCTCGTCGTTGAAGATGGAGCCCTCCTTCCAGGTGCCGTGGTTGGTGGCGGCATCTTCCGGAGCCCAGGTCAGGGCAATGGCAGGAATGATGGGTTCGCCCTCCACGAGGGTGAGCACACCGTTGATCAGCGAAAGTCTGTAGCCGCTGATTTCGGTGTTGCCGTTGATGGAGCTGAACACGGTGGAAGCCGCCACGGAACCACCCGCCAGGGTGACACCGTTGAGCTCGGTCACACCGCTCATGAGGGTAATCACGCCGGAGGGAGCCACATCACCCGTGATGCTCAGGCCCGTACCCAGGGTCAGCGCACCAGCCAGGGTGAAGGTGCCATCGCCGGTGTTCAGACCCGTGTTGTCAGAAAGAATGAGGTCGCCGGTCAGCCTGGCACCAGCACCCAGGGTAAGGGCACCCTCGGTCACCGTCAGGCTGGTCATGGTGTTTTCACCCGCCAGACCCAGCGCACCCGCGCCACTCTTGGATACCTCGCCCTCGTAGCTGTATGCCGTAATGGTGGCTGTGGTATCAGCCTTCGTCACGCCCAGCTTGTTGAAACCCACAAAGGACACCCCGGTGTATTCCCGGCTGGCTCCCACAAAATTCAGCGTGCGGTCACCGGTGATGGTGGAGTCGCAGCGAGCCTCATTTTCCGGGAAATGGAATTTGTAGCCGGAGGTCACGAGTGCGTTCTCTCCGAAGACGATGGCATCGCCCACATTCACGGTGACGCTCTCGGTCGTCCACTTGGTGTTGTGCTTCTGCTCACCCGCAGCGTAGACATTGTTCACCGTACCGGAGAGCAGGCTCACATTCACAGCACCCTGGGTCATGACTGCATTGTTACCACCGTTGTCGCGCTGAGTGTAGCCACCACCCACAAGGGTGCCTACTGTGGCACCATCCAGGGTCACATTGATGGTGCCCGCCTCAGTTGTAATCGGATGGCTTGCAGACTGGCTGACAAAGTCCACGTGGCCACCGTATACCGTGCCAGCCATGGTGCCGCCCTCAAGGTTGACGTTGATGACATCAGCCTTCATGGTCATTCTCTCCAGAGTAGCATCCATGAAGTGGCCACCAGCTACGGGGCCCGTGTAGGTACCGCCCTTGATGGTCATATTCACTGTACCCACAGCGTTCATGTTCTCATAACCATTGGACATGTAGGTGCCACCGACAACACGACCACTGAAGGTAACGTTATCTGCTGCATCAATGAGAAGATTGGTAGAACCGGAAATGGAACGATCACCGTTACCATTTGCCTTGGGGCCGGTGTAGTAGTGACCTGCTGCTATATTCTTGGCAAAAGTTACGGCCTCGCCAGCATACCCGCTCAAGTCAATGGTCACATTGGTGTTACCCGTGAGCGTAGCGCAACCACCTTGGTTTGTGCCGATGGAAGAACCGCCGGCAATGTAGCCATTGCCGCTCAGCGGAGTGTAGATGAACACATGAGTATCACCAGTATGCAAAGCATTAAGCATATGGGCATTCACAGATGAACCTGCGATATTGCCTGTTACATTGCCGCTCTTGACCGTAATATAGGTGTTACCCACCAGATTGGCATCCTTATCACCCCAGTTACCACCCACCAGAGAAGAAACAGTAGCACCATCGATGAGAATGTGCGTATCACCCGTGAACACGCAGGAGCAATTGTCACCCCACTGGGAGCGGCTGCCACCGATAATCACCCCATACGTACCAGCTGTTGCCTTAATCCAGGTACTGCCGGTCAGGTTGCTCTGGTTGGCATTTGAACCACCGTAGACATTACCACCGGAGCCGGAAGTCCGATTCAGAAGGACATGCACTACCTCACCAGTCTTGTTAGCTGCCGTGTTATAAGCGAAACTATCTCCACTCGCTGCAGGAGAGTATGCGGTCAGCCTGGCAGGAGCCTGGTTCAGCACTTCATCACCCCAGTTGATATCCCATGCAGCGGCGTTGGGGTTGGGAGTCACGATATTGTAGGCGGCATTACCCACAGATGACATCGTAGTATCAGCATTGCCGCCGTTCATGTTGCCGTTGTAAGTCACCGTCTCGGACTCGATACCGGCACCGCTGAGGGTCACCGTCTGAGTACCGTCAGCACCCACATTAGTGATGGTGTAGGTCTGCCCCATGGTGAGCGTGGTGGTGAAGGTGGCACCACGCTGAGACGTAAAGGTCGTATTCTCCGTGATTTCAGGAGCCGTGGCATCACCCGATACATTGGCCATGCGACCGTCACCCACCGAAAGGGTAATCGCCCCCCCATTCCAGTTCAACACATACCCATTGGAGTAGTAATCGCCATTGCTGAACGTACCCCAGTACAAACCGAGCACGTCTGTGGTATCCTGAGCAGAAAGGCACCCATCCGTCAGCGTGAAAGTGAAGGTATAATTACCAGCAAAGAACATGCCACCGGTAGGAACCCCCAGGCTGGGGCCGGCCGCCTGAGCCTGCTGGTTCGCCAGAGCCACTGCCAGAGCAGCGCCGGTCATGGTTGCTGTGCCCACAGTGGAAGTGGCAACACCTGCCACAGCACTGATGCATGCAAGCAGGGCATTTCTAAGCAATTTCGGGAGATGTAATTTCATGATATTAGTTGATAGCTAAAAACTGATGGTACCAGAAGGGGACAGTTCCCCCAAAGTACTACCCTACCATACTACCCAAATCCCCCGGCCAACGCAAGCTAAAAGTGTGTTAAATATGATTTAATCCGACTTTTATTGTTTCCGGCGTCCGGGACTGAAGTCCCGCGCTCCGATGCTCCCCCGGAGCAATCATGATTCACAGCCCTAGTCTGCAGCCATGCCACTGGCTTTCAGGACCTCCCAGCCGCCCTCGAGCACATAAACCGGGGCATCGATCATACCCAGGGCGCGGAGCTCGGCGGCAATCTCCTCAGAAGCCGTACACTCCCCGGTGCAGAAGACCACGACAGCCTCGCCATTTTCGGCGGCCTCCAGCAGGCGACCGATGGCGGCATCAATCTGTTGCTGCAAGTCAGCCCCCTTGCGGATGGGAAACATGCGGTTTTCGGCCAGCATGAGGTGGTTGAGCTCAAAATCCGCCTGGCTGCGGGCATCGACCCAGACAACTCGGTTATGGAACTGAGAGGCAAGCGTTTCCAGACAAATGCGCCCCGGAGGGAGTTTATCCTGTACGCAGGCCGGTATGCGCCGGGGTGCAAAGAACATGGCATCCGCCCAGCCCAGCGCCAGAGCCACCACCAGAATGATGATACCCAGCCGGATTGCCTGTGTGAATGTGTCTTTCATACCACGCGCGTCCGTTTTTACCACAAAGCCCGCCGAATGTAAAACGAAAAAGCCCACAACCTGAGCTGTGAGCTTTTGCAAGTAGGGCTACAGGGACTCGAACCCCGAATAGCGGTGCCAGAAACCGATGTGTTGCCAATTACACCATAGCCCTGTGTTCTTGGAACGGCGGGAGTATATACCTTTTACCTCACGGCGTCAAGCCAAATCCTGATTTTTTTGCAAAAAATGCGCAAAAAAGCGCATTTCCACAGGGAAGTCACACCGATACCGGTGGCCCGACGTCCGACCACCGGGAGGATATCGTCGCGGCAAAGCCGCGATATCGTCCACGCCGCAGGCGTGGATTTCGTCCGGCGCAGCCGGATATCGTTCCCTGGACAGCAACCCCTTTTCACTTCCCTATCATTGGGAAATAATCTACCCGGGCATCTACGGTGAACGATATCCTGACCTGCGGTCAGGACGATATCCGGCCGTCGGCCGGACGTCCGACCACCGGGAGGATATCGTCGCGGCAAAGCCGCGATATCGTCCACGCCGCAGGCGTGGATTTCGTCCGGCGCAGCCGGATATCGTTTCCTGGACAGCAACCCCTTTTCTCTTCCCAATCATTGGGAAATAATCTACCCGGGCATCTCTGGTGAACGATATCCTGACCTGCGGTCAGGACGATATCGGCGCTTTGCGCCGACGATATCTGCCTGCGGCAGACGATATCCGGCCGTTGGCCGGACGTTGGGGGCAATAAAGCTTCTCATCAGACAAAAGAACCCGCTCCATTCCCTTGCGTGAGGAAAATGGAGCGGGCAGTAATCAGATGAAGAAAAATCTGTTAATCAGGGAGCGGCTCAGGCCTGCTCACCCTGCACCATGACGAGGCGGAGGGGAGTGGAGGAAACCAGCTCGCCGTCGAGGGTGATGTTGATGGCGTAGGTACCCATCTTCTCGAAGCGGAGGCCCTGGAAGTTCATGATAAGGTTGCGGGTGAGGAAGGAAGCGCCCTCGGGCAGAGCCACCTTCAGGTCACCGACGATGGGCATGCGCTCCTTGTCGAGCGGGGTGCCGTCCTCATCCACGATGGAGATGCCGAGCTTGTGGTCGCCGGAGTCCTCGGGGGTGAGGCAGAGGCGGAGAGCCAGAGCGCAGGCGGGGTGAATGACGGGGAACTGACGGGTGAACAGCGTATCGAAGGCGCCCTGCACGCAGAGCTTGCCCTGATAGTCGGCGGCGTAGTCGCAAAGGACAGCAACTTGAATATCCATGGTATTGAGTTTGGTATTTAGTTAAGAAAGGACACTCCCCAGTGCGGGGTAAATGACTTCTCTACTTCTATCACAAATAACCCGCCTTGCAAGCACAAAATGTACCATGCGCCGCATATCCCCCAAATGATGACACAGACGGGGCCGTGAATAGTGGAGAGAAAGTAATTTATTTGAGGACGCGGCCGATTTGCCTGTTGGCGGCGACCATGATGGGGATGGCGGAGACGAGGATGCAGATGAGGAGGGTGACGGAGATGAGCTGGATTTCAGGCATAATCTCCTCGAGGGAGAGGCTGTACTGGCCGAGTTTGAACTGCGCGACGATGACCTTCTGGGCTTTCATGAAGACCGCCACGGCACCGGCAAATGAGGCGGCTACAAGCAGAAGGTTCTCCACGATGAAGGCGCCCACGAGCAGCAGGGGATTGATGCCGAAGCTCTTCATGAGCGTGTAGATAAACTCGTTCTGGCGGTATTCCATGCCGGCCAGTGCGGTGAGCAGGATGCCGACGATAAGCATGATGCCCAGGCAGAAGGCGGCGCGGCACTGGTTCTGGTTGCCGAGGATGATATCCATTTCCTCAAGCAGGGCAGCGGCAGAGGAAACGCTGCCTTCCCAGCCTTCCAGTTGTTTGAGTTTGTTGAGATAGCGGCACACGCGGTGGAGTGATTCGGCATTTTCCAGCTCGCGGACCTGGAGCATCATGCGGTGGTAGCGCATGGCGCGGCCCTGGCTTTCGGGCGGCACCATTTCGGGTGGCATGAGCATGAGCCCGCCGGGCTGCAGGCGCATGAGCAGGTGGTCTGCCGGCAGGTAGCGCACCGGCACGGTGATGCTGAATTCATCTCCCTGCAGGGTGACATCCAGCGGGCCGCGGGGATAGGCCGGGGCGTTTTCCGGGCAAAGCACCACGGGCCCCCCGCTGGCCGGCAGCAGGGGCATGAACTGCCCTGCCCGCCGGAAATCATAGGTAATTACGGGCAGCAGCTTGCGCTCGGTAACGTTCACGCTGCCGGCGGGGATGATGGCAATGGAATCAGCCCCCAGGAGTTCCAGCGTGTCTTTCTGGCTGGGCAGGCAGCCGCCGCTCTCGCCCGGCAGCATGAAGAATGCCGCCACCAGGTCACCGCCACGGCTGCGTATCTTATCGCGTATTGCCTTGGCGGAGATGACATAGCTGCCCAGAAAGCAGAGGGCGCAGAGCGAAAGGAAAAAGACGACCAGCACGCGGGCCAGCGGGCTGGAGGCACGCGTGAACCAGCGGTGTACTGTATCCTTAGCAAGATACAGGGTGGTCAAAATCAATGAGATCATCGGCCAGTTCAAGCAGGCGGCTATCGTGAGTGCTGATGATGCAGATGCGCCTGGCGGCATCCTGCGTCACGAGTTTCTTGATGATGGCGGTGTTGCCGTCATCAAGACCGGAGGTGGGTTCATCGAGCAGGATGGCGGGAGCATCCTTCATGAGGGTGCGGGCCAGGGCGGCACGCTGGGCCTGACCGCCGGAAAGCTTATCCGCCCGGCGGTGGCGGAGCTCCTGCAGACCGAGGTCGCGGATGAGGGATTCGCAACGTGGTTTCCACAGGCGGCGGGGGAGCATGGCCATTTCCGCCGCCAGGTGGAGATTGCGCTCCACGCTCATGAGCGGCAAAAGGTTAATGCCTTGAAACATGTAGGCAACATCGCGCTGGTGGTAGAGGCGGCTGGTGACTTTCACCCCGGTGGGGGTGATGATGCGGCCGCTGCTGACCTTCAGGTAGCCCGCGAGGAGTTTCAGCAGCGTGGTCTTGCCGGAGCCGGAGTAGCCTTTCAGCACGGTGATACCGGGTTTGAACACGTGCGAAAAATCATCGAACACCCGGACCTGGCGGTTGTAGGCGAAAGAAACGTGCTCGCAGATGAGTTCCATGGCAGCGGGGGGGGGGTGGGGACGGAATTATTGACGCGGGCGGATGATGATGTTGCGGTCGCCGATGAGGATGAGGACGTGCTCCGGGTAGAGGCGGCTGACCAGCTGCTCCCAGTTCTCACACTCGGCAGCTTCCGGGTGGGCGATGAGCTCCAGCTTGTTCACATACTGCACCTTATCACCGGCATCATACAGGAGACGGGCCCGGGCATTGCTGCCCAGCATGCGGAAGGCGGTTTCCTTATCAGCCTCAGGCACTTTGAAGAAATACACCAGCATATCACCGCTGCCACCGTGATTCTGCTCCACCTGGCGGTGGGAGAAGGTGCCGGTGAGCTGCCGCCCCTCCGGCAGCGCTACCGAGACGCTGAAATTCTGCTCCGGCAGCTGGGTGAGCTCAGCCTTGCTGAGGTGGATGGTGATGTAGAAGGCGGAATCATCGCACACGGAGGCAAATGGGCGCCCCGGAAGCCCGCGGTATTCGAAGGGCTTGCTGAGGTCCTCCGGCAGGCGGGCGTGGTACTGCAGGCGCCCGGCAAAGGGCATGTGCAGAGTGAGTTTTTCGTGTGAGCGGGCAAACTCCTGCTGCTTGAGCCGCGGGCTGGTTTCCATCTCGCGCTTCAGGAGCGCCACCCGCTCATCGATATCGCGCAGGGATTCCGCGGTGGGCGGCAAATCATCCGGCCCGGGCTGGGCGGCGGGGGCGTAGCGGCGCTCCCGCGGGGAGAGTTTCAGGTAGAACTCCACCTTGCTGCGCTGGCTTTCGAGCTTGCGGAGCTCGTCGCGCAGGCGCATGTTATCGCGGGCCAGCTTCAGCTCCATTTCCTCGCGTTCACGGGCGGTGCGCTCCTCATTGAGCACTGCGATGACGGCGCCTGCAGGCTGGGGCTGGCTGGCATCTGCCAGGCGGCTTACCACACCATTTTCCAGATGCAGGGTGGTGGCCTGCTCCGGCACTATCCTGGCCGGCAGCACTGCCACCTGCACCGGCTCCGCCAGCAACGGAGCCGCAACGGCCAGGTAGAAAAGGGAGCGTGGCATCATGACGCGGGGCAGCGGGGTTACATGGGGAATCCGAGACCGCCGGTCACCTTGCGCATCTCGGCTTCAGCCATGTTCTTGGCGCCATTCAGGGCATCCTGCACGGCTTTCAGCACCAGGCTCTGGAGGAATTCGGCATCATCCGGGTCCACCACGGCGGGGTCGATGCTCAGGGCTTTAATCATGCCGGTGCCATCAGCCGTGGCCTTGATTTTGCCACCGGCGGTTTCGGCGGTGAATTCCTTTTCAGCCAGGCGGGCCTGGGCCTGGGCCATATTGGCCTGCATGGCCTGAGCCTGTTTCATCAGTTTCTGCAGATTCATAATGTATTAGTGGGTCGGGTTCAGAAAATCATTTAATGAGAGTGGCATGGAACTCCTTGAGGGCGAGCTCAATGAGCGGGTCCTGGTAGAATTCTTCCATGGTGGGGCGCAGCGAGGGCGGTGCCGTCGGGCGGGCCGGGGCTGCCGGCTTCTTTTCTGCAGCCTTGGGTTTGGCGGCCGGGCGCGGGGCGGGCTCAGGCAGCGGAGCGGGTGAGGGCGGGGGCTCCACCACCGGGGGTGGCACGCTGTCATCCACCACCAGGCGCAGAGTCACCCGGTGGCCGCAGAAGCGGGGAGCCAGCTCTGCCAGCAGCTCGGTGAGCGGCTCACCCAGCAGGGCATCGCGCGTGTCTGTGTCTTCCGGGTGTATCGCCAGGGTCACCAGCCCGTCGTCGTCCGATATGAACAGGGTACTGCCCACCGAGCCTGCATGCAGCGGTGAGGCCTCGCGCATGGCGGCAAGCAGCGCCTCCCAGCTCTCCGGGGTCAGGGCTCCGGCCGGGGCGGCACCGGCGGCATACAGGGCTTCATCTGCCAGGTCATCCGGGTCTGGGGCCGGGGTATCCTCCAGGTCCGGGTTCAGCACAAAACTGGGCGGTTCATCATCAATGGGTTCCAGCCCAGCCGGCATTTCCTGCGGCGCCAGGGCAGCAGGTGCGGGCGGTTCGGCCACAGTGGCGGGCGGCGGGGCCACCGGCTGGGGGGCTGGGGCAGCAGCTGGCACCACCGGGGCGGGTACCGCGGCCAGCGGCACAGTGGCAATGGGGGTTTCGGGCAGCGGGGCACCATTCAGCGCGCGGATGATATCACTGATATTGGCTTCTGCCAGGGAATGCACGGCCTGGATAAGGCCCATTTCGAGATGCAGGCGCTTGTTGGTGCTCCAGCGCATGTGTTCCTCGGTGCCGGAAAGCACTTCCATGAGGCGCACAATCTTATCCGCCGGGGTGCGGGCGAGAAGTTCGCTGAGAGTGGCGCGCCACTCCTCGGGCAGGGAGAAGCTGGCCTCCTGCGGCGCGACTTTGCTGATGAGCAGTTCGCGCACGGCGCCCATCACTTCACTGAGCAGCTGGCCCATATCGCGCCCGGCCTCGGAAAGCTCATGCACGAGGTGCAGCAGGCTGGGCAGCTGGCGGTCCAGAATATAGGCGAGCGCGCGGGCAACGGTTTCACGGCTGGTCACGCCGAAAATGTCATTCACATCCTGCTCGTCGATGTTGTTGCCGCAGAAGGAAACGAGCTGGTCGAGCATGGACTGGGCATCGCGCATGCCGCCATCGGCCACGCGGGCAATGGCAAATGCTGCCGGCAGGCTCAGGGTGACTCCCTCCTGCGCTGCGATGTTCACCAGGTGGTTTGCGATGATTTCTGCCGGAATCGGGCGCAGATCGAAACGCTGGCAGCGTGAGAGAATGGTAGGCAGAATCTTGTGCGGCTCCGTGGTCGCAAAAATGAACATCACGTGCGCCGGCGGTTCCTCCAGTGTCTTCAGCAGCGCATTGAATGATTCCTTGGTGAGCATGTGTACCTCGTCAATGTAGATGATGCGGTACTGCCCGCGGGTGGGGGTGAACTGCACATTGTCACGCAGGTCGCGGATGTTGTCAATGCCGCGGTTCGAGGCGCCGTCAATCTCGAGCACATCCAGGCTGCGGCCTTCGGCAATCTCGAGGCACACGTCCTCATCCGGGTCAAAATCCACGCGGGGACCGCCGCTGCAGTTCAGAGCCTTGGCAAAGATGCGGGCCGTGGAGGTCTTGCCCGTACCCCGCGGACCGACAAACAGATACGCATGCGCCAGGCGTTTCTGCTCAATGGCATTGCAGAGTGTCCGCACGACATGGTCCTGCCCCAGCACATCCTTGAAAGTGCGGGGACGATATTTTCTGGCAAAAACCTGGTAACTCACGTCCGTCATTCTACCTTAATCCTTCTGCCCCCGCAAGGCATTAATCAGTCAATCCGCCAAAATTGTCCGGCAGCGGCGGCATTATCCTCCCGGAACAGAGGCACTTCACCACGTCTCCCGGGGTTCAACACCCTGCCCCCCCCCTCCTGCTGGATTCATGAATCATTCTGCGCGGCTTTTCCTGAGCCAGACGAGGAGGAGCGCTACATCTGCCGGGGTGATACCGGGGATGCGGGCCGCCTGGCCGATGGTGCCGGGGCGCACGCGCGAAAGGCGCTGGCGCGCCTCGGTTTTCATGGCGGGGATGGCGCCGTAATCGATATCCGCGGGGATTTTCTTATCCTCCTGGCGCTGAAGGCGCGCGGCGGCCGTGCGCATGCGGTCAATGTGACCGGAGTAGGCGATTTCGGTGGCAATGGGTTCCCAGAGTTCATCCGGGTACTGGGAGCGGAGCGGCTCCGGCAGCCGGTGCCAGTCATTGTCCGGGCGGCGGAGCCAGAGCTCGAGCGAGACACCATCCACCCGCTGCTCGCGGGCACGGGCTACGCCCTGCTCAATGGCGGCCAGGCGCTGGGCGGCGGCGCTCCCCTGCTCCGGGCTCACGAGGCCGAGACTGGCCGCCAGCGGGGTGAGGCGCAGGTCGGCGTTGTCCTGGCGGAGCAGCAGGCGCATCTCCGCGCGGCTGGTGAACATGCGGTAGGGTTCATCGGTGCCGCGGGTCACGAGGTCATCGACCATGACGCCGAGGTAGGCCTGGTCGCGGCGGAGAATGAGCGGTTCATCGCCGCGGAGGGCGAGCATGGCATTAGCCCCGGCGAGCAGGCCCTGGCCGGCGGCTTCCTCGTAGCCGCTGGTGCCATTGATCTGCCCGGCCAGGTAGAGGCCGCGCACGCGCTTGGTTTCCAGTGTCACCTGCAGCTCAGTGGGCGGCACAAAGTCATATTCCACCGCATAGCCGGGGCGGATGAGCCGGGCATTTTCCAGCCCGGGGATGGAGTGCACGATCTCCAGCTGCACAAAGAAAGGCAGGCTGCTGGAGAGGCCGTTGAGGTAGTATTCATCAGTGCTGCGGCCTTCGGGTTCGATGAAAATCTGGTGGCGTTGCTTATCCGCAAAGCGCACGACTTTGTCCTCGATGCTGGGGCAGTAGCGCGGGCCGGTGCCTTCGATAACCCCGCCGAAGAGCGGGCTGTGCTCCAGGTTGCGGCGGATGATATCGTGGGTACCCTCGTGGGTGTAGGTGATGGCGCAGGAAAGCTGGCGGAGCTCAAAATCCGCATCGGCAAAGTGGTTGAGGGTGCAGTGCGGTTCGGTCTCGCGGCGCAGCACCTGCCGGCTGCGGAAGCTGAAGAGCGGCGGCGGGGTATCACCAGGCTGCATGGCCAGCGAGCTGAAATCAATGCTGCTGCCCAGGATGCGGGGCGAGGTGCCGGTCTTGAAGCGCTGCAGCGGGAAGCCGAGCTTCTCCAGGCTGGCAGAGATACCGCTCGGGGCGCCACCCAGGCGGCCGCCCGGCAGGTGGTCCATGCCCACGTGCAGCAGGCCGCGCATGAAGGTGCCGCTGCAGAGCACCACGGAACGGGCGGCAAAACGCTGCCCCCAGGTGGTGGTCACGCCAGCCACGCGCCCCTGCTCCACCACGATTTCGTCCACATCGCCCTGGAAGAGCTGCAGACCGGGAGTGGTTTCCAGCACCCACTTCATGCGGTTGCGGTAGGCGCTTTTATCGCACTGGGCGCGGGGGGCTCGCACGCTGGGTCCCTTGGAGGCATTCAACATGCGGAACTGAATGGCGGTGGCATCTGTATTCAGGCCCATAGCGCCGCCCAGGGCATCGATTTCGCGCACAATGTGGCCCTTGGCCAGGCCGCCGATGGCAGGGTTGCAGCTCATCTGCCCCACGGTATCGAGGTCATGGGTGAGCAGCGCCACCGTGCCGCCCAGGCGGGTGGCAGCCAGCGCTGCCTCAATACCGGCGTGGCCACCGCCGATGACCAGCACATCAAAGAGCGTGGGAATCAACGAGCTCATGCCGTGGTGAGGGTGACGATGAGTTTGTGCAGAATATCACGCGCATCCAGACCGCTGGAAACCAGCGCTTTATCTGCGGCGGCGCAAGCGTGCAGGTCGCGCCGGGCCTTGCGGAGGCTCAGCTTGCTGACCGTGCGCGCCGCATTGAACAAGCCGTAGGTATTCGGGCTGCCATCCTTCTTGAGGGGGAGCAGCTTGCGCCCCTCGGCCGGGAGGCGGTTGAGCGCAGCATCAAACGCGCGGTAGTTGCCGGTATCCGGCTGGTAGGTATCCATCAGCAGGCGGGCGCAGAAGCGCTGGCGCACCGTGGGCACAATGGCTGCACGCATGATGGTGACCCCCTGCTCGCCATGCTCGAGCTGTTCATTGACCAGGCGCACCGCCAGCCGGGAGTTGCCGCTCTCGATGGCGCGGGAAATCTCAAACACAACCCCGTTGCGCGAAACCGCCACCATGAGCTCCACATCCTCTGCCGTCACCTTGCGGCGCTCCGGCCCCAGGTACACGTCCAGCTTGGCCAATTCGTTGGAAATCTGCCGGGTGCTCTCATTCACCCGGTGGATGAAGAGGTCGAGCGCTGCATTGTCAAACCCCAGCCCCAGCGGCTTCGCCATGCGCAGCGTGAGGGCGGACAGCTCGCCTTCCCAGCCGGGTTTCGTGGTGTCTATCCTGGAAAATTCCTTTACTTCGGCCGCCGCACCCAGCTTCTTGAAGAAGGAGCGGCGCTTGTCCACCTCGCTGGCCGAAAGGATGAAAAAAGTCTCCTCCGGCAGGTTGGCCAGGGTCTGCACCAGTTCCTCAAGTGCCTGCTGCACCGACTCACTGCGGGCACCCTGCGGGGTGTCGGCCATGAAGTTCACACCCTTGAGCCAGATCACCTTGCGCCCGCCAAACATATTCATCATCTGCAGGCCGGAAATCGCGCGACCCACGATTTCCACCGCCTCATCCACCGTGGCGGCTGAGCCATCAATGATTTCGTTGCCCCAGCCATCGCCCCCTTCCTCCAGGCGGGCATAAGCAGCGGCCGCAGCGGTGGCGGCGGCACCTTCATCGCTTCCGAAAAATACAAAACTGGCTGTTTCAGCGGGCACGCGCCTATTAGACCAGAAAATCGCTGCCAAGTCAATCATAACGCACGGCCGCGCGGCGGTACACACGTGTCCCAAAAATTTAGGACACGTGGATTGACAATTGACAATCGACGATTGACAAATTGAAAGTTAGCGGCTTACGCCGACGGAATCACCAATGCATGCTTACTGCCGATAGCGAGGCGGGTGATACCCTACTACGCATTTTCTCACAGAACACTTTGCCCTTATATCGTTCAGGGCTATTTTTCCATAATCTTTGGGACACGTGTGACGGCGGTATTTTGGAAACAGCCCCAATTTGTGCTTGATTTAGCCTCATCTGCTTGCTAGTATCTCCATGTATCAAAACCACGAAAACGCATGAAGATTTTGCCCATTCTGCTTGTATGCGCCGCTGCTGTAGCCCTGCTTCCCGCAGAGGCCCAGGGTCGCCGCTCCTCCCGCGCCGCTTCCGGCGCCGCCTCTACCAAAGCCGCAGAGCCGGCTGAGCCGTCCACCGGTGTGCGCTTCGCCATCTGCTCGCCCGGCGGCATCAGTATGCCCTCCCCGCTGTATGTGCAGGCCGGTAAGGAATTCAAGGCAATCCAGATTGGCTCCCGCACGCCCAGCATGCGTGTGCGGCCCGTCGGCGGTGTCATCAAGTTCTGGGACAAGGACCCCACGCCCCCTGTTGCACTGGAAGACAAGGGGAAGAAGGCCGCTGCTCCCGCACCTAAGGACCTGCCGGAACCCATCTTCAGCGTGACGGTACCCGCCGGCACCGCAGACAAGGCCATCTGCATCCTCTCCCCCAGCAAGGAAATCAAGAAGACACAGGCTATCTTCATGGATGAAAAAGCCTTCCCGCGCAAAGGCATGCACGTCATCAACCTCTCTTCCTATCCGCTGCAGATTCTCACCTCCGAAACCGGCGATTTCAAGGATAAGAAAGAAAGCTCGGTGGGCGTGTACCAGCGCGAAAACGGTATCTGCGAGAGCAACAGCTGGAGCTTCAACGGCGAAAAGGGGCAGAAGGTTTCTTTCGTGCTCTCCTATAAGGAAAAAGGAGCCAAGACCTACAAGCGAATGAAGGCATCCACTTTCGTGATTTCGGGAACACAGTCCATGATTAACATCGTGGTGAAAGACCCCACGCGCAACATGCCCAAGCTGATGCCGCTGCAGATTGCTGAAGGCAAGAAGTCCAAGTAAAGCAGCCCGGTCCAGTCTCTCTCCCTCCCCCCACGACCATGCCTGAAATTCTTACAGAAGGACCTGTGGCCGAGCGCATTGCACGCATCGGTGATCAATTTGCCGTGTCAGGAGACTTCCTGTATGGCGAAGAACTGCGCAATGGCCACATCAACACCACCTACCGCGCCTGCTACCGCACGGAAGATGGCCACGAGGACCGCTACATCCTCCAGCGCATCAATGAATACGTATTCAAAGACCCGGCCCAGGTGATGCGCAACGTGGAAAAAGTGACCCGCCACATCACCTGGAAACTCCTGCGCCGCCGCCGCGACGCCGCCGGCCAGACCCTCAACCTCTTCCCCGCCCGCGGTGGCCGCAACTACATTGTGCTGCCCGAGGAAGGCGGCATGTGGCGCTGCTACAACAATATCGAAGGCACCCATACCTACGACGTGGTTGAAAACACCCGCCAGGCCTACCAGGCGGGCTTCGCCTTCGGTTCGTTCCAGGACCTCATCTGCGATATGAACCCGGAGGACATCCGCGAATCCATCCCGGATTTCCACAACACCCCGAAACGCTATGCCGACCTGCTCAAGAGCGCCGAGGCTGATGTGATGGGACGCGCCGCAAACTGCCGGGCCGAGCTGGAGCTGCTCGCAGGCTGGGCCAACCGCTACTCCCGCATCACCGACATGCTGGCCACCGGTGAAATCCCCACCCGCATCACCCACAATGACACCAAAATCAACAATGTCATGCTCGATGAGGAAACTGATGATGCCGTATGCGTCATCGACCTGGACACCGTGATGCCCGGCTCCGTGCTCTACGACTTCGGCGACATGGTGCGCACCGCTACCTGCATGGCCAGGGAAGATGAGGAGGACCTCTCCCTGGTACGCATGGAGATGCCCTTCTTCGAATCACTGGCGGAGGGGTATCTGGACGCCGCCCACAATTTCCTGACCCAGAGGGAGGTGGAGTTCATGCCCTTCTCCGGCTGGCTCATCACCACCGAAATCGGTATCCGTTTCCTGACCGACTATCTGGACGGCGACAAATACTTCCGCACCGAAAAGCCGGAGCACAACCTCATCCGCGCCCGCAACCAGCTCAAACTGGCCCAGAGTATTGACAGCCAGCTGATTTCCATGGGCAAGTATGTGCGCAGGCTCATGAAATCATACTCAAACTGATTCCATGCGGAACCGCGTAAGAAAGCTGCTGGGGGGGCTGTGCCTGCTCGCCGCGCTGGCTGCACCGGCAGCGCAGGCCAAGGGTGATTCGTGGACTCTCAGCAAGCTTACGGAGGAATTCAGCAACGTCAATGACGTGGGCAGGCACGTGTGCCTGGTACACGATGGCTGGCAACTCGCCTTTTTCTCGGATGACCGGATTGATATCGGCGCAATCTTCATCAGTGAGCAGCCGAAACACAAGCACCACCAGCACAACATGGAGCAGATCGCCAGACGCGCTGCCAGGCTCATCGGCATGAGCGAGCCGCAGATTCTGGAACTGGAGGAGAGCAAGCGGAAAACAGCCATCGTCATCGACCAGAAAATCATCTCCCGCCTGGCCGAAAGAGCCGACCACGCCCTGACTGGCAGCCCGCTGGCCGGCATGGCCTTCCTGCTGGAGCAGGAGTATTTCTACATCCACAACCTGCGGCCGAATGGCTACCTGCACTGGAAAACGGTGAAGAAAAGCGGGGTGGAGCTTCTCATGCCCATGGCACCGGATGAATTATCGGCCATAGAGGTAGTGGGCCGGCAGTACATGGATGACTACGCTTGCGGCGTTCTGGCCCGTAAACTGGGGCTCGGCGGCAACACAGCCCCGCGCTCACGCCGCATAGCACTGAGCCAGGAAATGGGGGTTTTCAACATCCCGTACATGAACACCAGCAGCGGCATTCTCGCCGCGCACAAGGACCGCCGCGTCATCTTCGGTAAAAAAAGCGCCGTAAATCACATGTTCCACAACCGCTACGGCGGCACCCTGCTCTACCCCTCCCAGGCCTGCGACTGGCCCAAGCCCAAGGAAGAACCCAGGCCCACTGAGCTTACCCCGGAACCAGAGAAAAAGGAAGCTCCCCCCCTCACCCCGGCAGAGGCCCGCAAGGCTTATGAGGAGTACCTCAGAACCCTGGGCGCCTGATACCCGCCCGCAACAGCCGCCTGCCCCCGCTCTCTTCTTCCGGATTGAGCGTCCGGCACCTGCTGTTTCCTGAACATCGGAAGTATGCATGCTTATTGATGAGGCAATTAAAGATTGATGTGTTATCCGTATTGGTGGTGACGGACAAATTGGAATTTGGCGAGCCGCAGGCGAGCGGAATTCTGAGCCCCGCCTACTGGCGGGGCGGTAAGTTCAATAGCCCAGGGCGTAAGCCCTGGGGTAAAGTGAAAATAGTAACCGAACCCCGAGCGGAGCGAGTGGGTGGCAGACGTGGA
>JAFVQN010000135.1 GCA_017504805.1 Akkermansia sp.
ACTCCCATACCCGGCAAATGCAAGAAAAAACGCGCCTTCCCCATACAGGAAAGGCGCGTTATCTTATCAATTGTCAATCGTCAATAGTCAATCGTCAATCGCTTACTTGATTCGGTCATTTTCGCCGGTGCCCCAGGAGGGCTTGAAGTCCGGGATGCGGTGGCCGCTGCCGGGGCAGTCGGCGGGTACCCGGTACTGCTCACGCGTCTTGTGGTAGGTCTCCGTGAGCTGCTTCATGATTTCGGCGTAGGCCGGATCCTGGGAGACATTCTTCATCTGGGCCGGATCCTTCTCGTTGTCGATAAGCAGCCATTCGTTTTCAGGCTTGCGCACTCCCGTGCGGCGTTCCTCACCTGTGGGGGTCCAGATGCGGGCGAAGGTGTAGCGCTGGGTGCGCAGGCCATCGTGGCGCGGGGCATTGTGCTCGCCCGGCTGCTCATAGAAGGCATAGTAGAGCGGGCGGTCGCGGAACTCCGGCGCATCACCGGTCTTGAACAGCGGCGTGAGGGACACACCTTCCATCGTGCGGGTGTTTTCCGGGGTGTCGGCCTTGGCTACTTCCAGCAGAGTGGGGGCGTAGTCGATGTTCTGCACCATGGCCTGGCTGCGGACGCCGGCGGGAATAGTGCCTTTCCAGCGCATGATGAGGGGCATACGCATGGATTCTTCGAAAATCCAGCGCTTGTCGTACAAGCCGTGCTCACCCAGGTAGAAACTCTGGTCACCCACATAGATGACGAGCGTATTCTGCGAGAGTCCGGCGTTATCCAGATAATCCAGCAGGGAGGAGATGGACTCATCCAGCGAGAGAATGCAGCCCAGGTAGTCCTCCATGTACCAGCGCCAGCGCTGTTCGGTCATATCGCGCTGCGTCTTGTATTTGCCGGCGCGGAAATCGGCCACGAACTCATCGGTGCGGGTATTGAAGTGGTTGCGGTATACGTCCTGCAGACCGGGTTCAATCCAGTCCATGCCCCATCCCAGATTGGTTCTGGGGGCAAACTTCGGCTCGTGCTTCTCGATGTCGAAGTCTGCCGGAATCTGCCCGGCAAACTCGCCGTTCTTGATTCTGTTGCGCAGCTGTCCCTTGGGGATGATTTCCTTCATCACGTCGAAGGGAATTCTGTCTGCCACCAGGTGCACATCATTCCAGTTGCAGAGGTTCCAGCCTACGCTCTGGCCATTATGGCGCAGGAATTCCGGGCGGTTGCTCCAGTCATCGTGCAGGGTGGCGGGCGGGGTCATCTTGGCCACATGCTTCTTGATGATATCCAGGTGGCGCACAGCGGGAATCCAGTTGCGGTGTGGTGCCTTGTGGCCCACGATAAGGGCGAATGGCTTGCTGCGGTCGCGGCTTTCCATCCACGTGATGGCCATGTTCGTGACCACATCGGTCACATAGCCGCGCATGCGGTTGCTGCGCGTTGAGTTGTTGGGGCCTGCGGAGAGGAAGGTCGAGTTCAGGTAGTCACCCTGGCTGGGGAACACCTGCCACGAATCAAACCCGGTCGGGCGGGAGATAAGGTGCCATTTGCCCACGATGCCGGTCTGGTAGCCTGCTTTCTGCAGCATTTTCGGGTAGGTGGGCTGGTCGCCGTTGAAGGCGGGTCCCCCGTAGTTGTACAGGAACCCATTGTTGTGGGAGTGGCGCCCTGTGAGCATGCAGGCGCGAGACGGTCCGCACAGGGAGTTGGCGCAGTAAGCGCGGTCAAACACCATGCCCTCATTGGCCAGTCGGCGGAACCCGGGCAGGGGTACCGGACTGTCCTTCTCGCAGGTGCCCAGGGCATTCGTGCCGTGGTCATCGGAGATAATGAACAGGATGTTCGGCCTCTCATCTGCACTCAACGCGGTGCCCATGCAGCACATGGCAGCCATTGTTGTGAAAATGTGAGTTAACTTCATAGCCCCTTCATCCTACCAGAACAACTGTCTTTCGTCAATCTTGGATTTATGTCGGAGGTGGATGTAAAATTGAATTTCCGCTTCGACCTGCGCGAAACAGGGGAGTCTAGGGCGCATTACCTCAAAAAACAGTCGGGGGACGCGTTGTGAAAATGTTCAGATGCCATGTTTATTTTCTTTACTCTGGTCGGAAATTTGGTATGGTAACAAGGTTGAACGGTAATTCCTGCTTATGAAACTTCATCTGCCTCTCTTTTTGCGTAAAGCAATTCTGACCCTCATGCTGGCATATGGTGTGCCTGCGCTGCATGCGGCGAATCTCACCCTGGGGGCAGAGGATTCGTTCTCGGTGGATTATTCCGCTTCCGGCTCGCTGCAGGACCTGAACAACGGCACCCTCCGGCTCAGCGGCGGCACCACACTGCAGCTTTCCTCCTGCGGAGAGGGAGATGGCAAGACCTACAT
>JAFVQN010000136.1 GCA_017504805.1 Akkermansia sp.
AATTATCGCCCTCATCTGGTTGCTCATGAAGAAACAAAGAAAACCGGCAAAAGCTGTCACCCGAAGTTAATCACTCCACGTTCGCGGCTGATACCATGAAATCATTTCCCCTATCACTCATCTTGTGCATGATTCGCACCAGTGCCTCACCCCTGTAAGAAAACGCCACTTAACGGATGCCAGCTCAGATAATCGT
The DNA here is from genome assembly GCA_017504805.1 of Akkermansia sp. Lineage (GTDB taxonomy): Bacteria > Verrucomicrobiota > Verrucomicrobiia > Verrucomicrobiales > Akkermansiaceae > Akkermansia. The sequence goes on from JAFVQN010000136.1 coordinate 197, forward strand.
CATGACTCGAACCAGGATCAGTATCTGCTTATTGACCGGGCTGCTGCCGACCGGTTGCAGCACAGTAACGGTGCCTGAGCTGGCACCGGAAAGTGTGGCGGGCAGAATCATCCGCCTGGATGACCGGTTCACGCAGATTTGCGAACGCCCGGTTGAAGGGGGGCAGTGGTCTGCATGGACTGATTTCAAATACGGCTGTGTGTTTGATTTTCCCTTCGACGATAACAATCAGTACCGCACGGCTCTGAATCCATCGGAAACAACTTGCCAGACATACAAAAAGACCGGCCCGGCCAGTGCGGAGATTTACTACGAATCGGCCGAGAGTACGCATACGTGTTACCTGAATTTCGAGACCCCGACCTCCGGCACTGCCACTAAGGAAGGCTACGGAGAAGGAAATGATTATAAGCAACGGGGCATGAAGTTCTCCATCAGATAATCCACCACCATCCATGATAGAATGATGAAAATTCGACCTGTAATATCCAAATCGAAACCCATTACCCCGGCGGTGATGGCCATGATAGGCACCTTGCTTACCGGGTGCGACCGTCAGAGCCTTCCCGGTGATGTTCCGCGTCAGGTGGTGCCCGGCGAGCCGCCTGAGCAACATCTCACCGGTCTGGAACCGGCTTCCCCCGACCCATCTCCGGAGCCGGAGGAACTTCCGCAGCTGCTGGGTGGCGATGTGCCGGTGGAAAACATAAACCAGGAAGATTAACCCCATACAAGCAGCACTATGTTGGAACCTCCCAGAAATAATCATCGTTACGGCCGCCGAGCCCCTCAATACACACGGATTCAAATCATCCCCGGCGTGCTTTACCTGAACTTCAGCCGCAGCGGCATCTCCTTCAGCCTCGGGAAAAGTGGCGTGGGTCGCGCTTCGGTGAGCCAGCGCGGCGTGCGCCTCAACAAGAGCATCGGCGGGTTCAATATCGGCAAGACTTTCAGCTTCTCCACCCTTGCCAAGATCTTCGGCAGCAAGGGTAAGCGTTGAACGCTCCGGTAAGGTTTACTTCGCGGCTCCGTAGAACCGCTGCAGAAAGGCGGGGTTCTGCTCGCGGTAGAGCGCTTCGGCCATCTCATCAGCCAGCCGGATGAGGTGCTGCTGGAGATTGCAAAGGAAGGGGGAGACCCGGTTGATGTGGCCGCTGGCGGCGTAGTTGGTGCAGCCGCAGGTGTTGAGGCAGCGGTGGCGCCACGCGCAGAGCTTGCATTCGGGCGTGGCGTTGCCGCGCGTGGCGATGATGTAGTTCTGCCGGGCTCGGTCGATGCCGTTGTTTACGTTACCGAAGCAGATATCCGGGGAATCGCCATCGCCGACCATGCGGGAGCAGGGGAAGAAGTTGCCATCCACCGAGACGGCAATTTCCCGCTCGCCGATGCGGCAGTGCAGGCAGTTTTCCTTCCTGCCGTGCAGGTGGGTTAGGATTTTGTTTTCCAGGCATTCCAGTTGAATGGCGTGGCCGATGCGGTAGGAGTTGGCGACGTCTCTTGCCACCAGCTCCAATTGCTGGCTCAGGGTGGCAAATTGCTCATCTGTCCACTCGCTCCAGTAGTCGAAATTGAGGCCGATGGGGCCGCGGTAGTGCCCGTGCAGCCAGAGGACACCGCTGCGCAGGTGGATGCAGTTGGCAGGATTGACCACACAGATGACCTTGCGGCGCAGCCGGGGAGTATCGGCGATAAGTTCCAGTGCCTCAGCTACTTGTTCGTGGCTGTCTCGGCCATCGGCAAAGCGGCGGTTGGTGTTGTGCATGTCTGGGGACCCATCGATGGAGAGGCCCACGAGGAAATCCCGCCCGGCCATCCATTCCAGCTTATCCTGGGTGAGCAGTGTGCCGTTTGTGGTGATACCGAAGCGGATGCGGGTGCTGCTGCCTTCTGCCTTCTGTTGAATCCAGTCGCAGCAGTGCTGTAACAGGGGCCATTCCAGCAAGGGCTCACCGCCGAAGAATGAGATGTCCAGGTTGCGCCCGGTGCTCTGCGCTTCGGCCAGCGCCAGGTTGAGCGCTTTCTCCGCAGTCTCGCGTGACATGGCGTGCGCGTACTTGCGCCCTGCGTAGCAATAGCGGCAGCGCAGGTTGCAATCGTGCGTCAGGCACAGCGTGAGCGTCAGGTTTTCCTCCATTTATTCTTCTGCCATATCCGGCGTGTAGGGGACATCGCCCCCTAGTATTTCGGGAGGTTCTCCGCCCAGCTTGACGGGCTGTTCCGGCGCGACAGGCGGTTTGCACCCTACTGCACCAGGAATCTGTTGCTGGTTTTCTGTGGGTGTGGGCTTTTGTTCAAAAGGCACAACGCCCGGCACCTTCTGCTTATCGCATCCGGTGAGCACCGCACCTACCATAGCTACGAGCGTGGGGTAGAGCGGGCCTGACATGCTGCTGGCTGGCTTGATTCTCATCCACGTTATTCTATGCCTGTTCCGTATGCGACGCAAGCAAAAAGTGCAGCTTGTCGAAGTGCAATTTTCAAGATAATTGCCGATGCGGGCGGAATATATGCTTGCGATTGGGTGGGATTTCGTGTAGAATTGCGCCCGCAAATGACAGAAAAACCGCTACAGCTTGGACTGGCAGGCCTTGGAACCGTAGGCACCGGGGTGTATGAGACGCTTTGCCGAAATTACGAATTGCTGGCAGCGCGCGCCAAGATGCACTATGTGGTGAAAAAAGTGGCTGTGCGAGATTTGAGTCGTGAGCGCGATGTGGAAATTGCCCCGGAGATGTTGACAACGGACTGGCGCGAGCTGGTGAATGACCCGGATATTGACATCATCATTGAGCTGATAGGAGGCACGACAGAGGCCTATGAGCTGGTGACCAGCGCGTTGAAGGCGGGTAAACCGGTGGTGACGGGAAACAAGGCCCTGCTGGCAGAATACGGCGGTGAGTTGTTCAAGCTTTCGGCAGAGAAGGGGGTGCCCCTGTATTTCGAGGCATCCTGCGGCGGTGGTATCCCGATTATCCAGAGCCTGCAGAATTCTCTCATCTGCAACAATGTGGAGAGCCTGGCCGGTATCATCAACGGCACGAGCAACTACATCCTTTCCTCCATGGAGCGCAAGGGCGTCTCCTTTGAAACCGCGCTGGCCCGAGCCCAGGTCAAGGGCTTTGCTGAGGCTGACCCCACGCTCGATATCAACGGCTGGGATGCCGCGCACAAGGCGCTTATCCTGGCCATGCTGGCCTACGGTACGCCGGTTTCTCCGGAGAAGATATCTGTGTACGGCATTGAGCGGGTGACCGCGACAGACTTTCGCTTTGCCCACCAGATGGGCTACACCATCAAACTGCTGGTGGTCATCAAGCACCACAGTGACACAGATGCGCTGGAGCTCCGCGTGCAGCCGAGCTTTGTGCCGCGTGAGCATCTGCTGGCCAGTGTGAACGGAGTGTTCAACGCCATTGCGGTGAAGGGCGATATTGTGGGCGAGACGATTTTCTACGGACGCGGTGCCGGTAAGAACCCGACGGCCAGTGCGGTTATCGGCGATATTGTGCTGGCTATGCGCGATTTACACCACCCGGAGTTCCACACGGGTTTCCATCCGTACACCAAGACACTGGAAATCATGCCGCAGGAGGACACCGTGACCCCATACTACGTGCGTTTTCTGGTACCCAGCCGCCGCTCGGGCGTGATTGCCGCCATTGCCCGCGTGCTGGCCAAGTACGATATCAGCATCTCCTCCACCTATTCCACGCCTCATGAGGATGAGGACGCAGAGAACGTAGAGAATGACCTCGTGTTCACCCTTCATGCCTGCGCCTGGGGCAGACTGAAGACCGCACTCAAGGAAATTGAAGCCGAAGGCTGCATTGCGCCGCATCCGGCCGTGTTCCGCATCGAAACATTCAACTCATAAGACCAACCCATCATGGCACTCATAGTACAGAAATACGGTGGCTCCTCCGTGGGCACTATCGACCGCATCCGCAATGTAGCCCGCAGACTCATCGAGGTGAAGAAGGAGGGCAATAAAATCATGGCGGTTATTTCTGCCATGAGCGGCGTGACGGATAAACTCATCGGCCTGGCGAACCAGGTGATGGATAACCCGCCTGAGCGCGAATTAGATATGCTGCTGGCCACGGGTGAGCAGCAGAGTATTGCGCTGCTCTGCATGGCCATCACGGATATGGGATACAAGGCTGTGAGCTTCACGGGGCAACAGGCCGGCGTATGCACGTATGGCTCGCACACCAAGGGCCGCATCCATTCCATCGACCCAGCCAAGGTGCTCAAGGCTCTGGCGGATGATTACATCGTCGTCTGCGCTGGTTTCCAGGGTGTGACGAAGGATGGCACCATACACACGCTGGGGCGCGGTGGTTCTGACTTGTCAGCCATTGCCATGGCCGCAGCGGTGAATGCCGACCTGTGCCAGATATACACAGACGTGGATGGCGTCTACACCTGTGACCCGCGTGTGGTGAAAGACGCCCGCAAGATTTCCGTACTCTCCTATGAAGAAATGCTGGAAATGGCTTCCAGCGGTTCCAAGGTCATGCAGGCACGCTCTGTCGAATTTGCCAAGAAGTTCGGCGTCGTGTTCGAAGTCCGCAATTCCATGAACAATAACCCCGGTACCATCGTGCAAGAAGAAACTTCCGCTATGGAGTCCCTCGCCGTGCGAGGCGTCTCAATCGAACGCAATCAGGCCCGCGTCACTGTGTCGGGCATCACCGCCCCAGTGGCATACACGGCTGTCATTCTCTCCGCTCTCTCCGATGCTGAGATTAACGTGGATATGATTGTGGCCAACACCGCTCATGATGGCCAGGCCCGCCAGTCCTTCACCATGAATATGAGCGACCTGGGAGCTGCCCAGGCTGCCCTGAAGAAGGTGCTTCCGCAGCTGGGTGATAAAGCCCGCATGGAGACCGAAGCCGGTCTGGCCAAGCTTTCCGTGGTGGGCGTGGGTATGCGCTCGCATACCGGCGTGGCTGCCACTATGTTCCAGGCGCTGGCCGATGCGGGCATTGCCACAGGCATGATTGCCACGTCCGAAATCCGCATATCCACTACGGTGGAGGCTGGTGACATTGAACAGGCTGCCCGTGTGGTTCACAGCGCATTCCATCTGGATCAGGTGAACGCTTGACGCTCAACCGTCGATGATGGAAGAGAAGAAACCTGCCGAACCTTCTGCTCCTTTGGAGGAGGAGGAAGAACTCGAGTTCCGCCCCTGGGTCAAGTGGACCGCAGTGGGGGTGGCTGGTGCGGTGTCAATCGGTTTGTTCCTGCTGGTGCATGAAATCGGCTATGCTCAGGGTGAGGAAGCCGGATTCCAGAGTGCCATCTGCTCCGGTGTGGTGCATGAGTCCCTGAATAATGCGGCCTCGCAGAATGTGCTGAGCTTCATGCAGCTGGCATCTGCCAGCAATGCGTCTCTCCAGTCCGCTGCGGCAGATACGGATAAAGCCTTTGCCTGGATTAAGGATACGCAGATACGGCGGGAGGCAGAATGGTGCCTGGTGCAGGCGCTGCTGGAGCGGCGTCTCTGCAAGCCCGCAGAGCCGCTGCTGGAGAAGCTGTTTGAGGCTGTGCCACGGACAGCCGAATGGGCGTTCCGCTCCTTGCAGGTTGCAGATCAGCTGGCAGCCGCTCAGCAATACCAGCAGGCAGCCGCATATTACAAACGCGCCGCAGCGGGATTTGCCGAAAATCAGTTGCAGGCGCCGCGTCTGCAGGCTCTTGAGCAGCTGGTGGCCTTGGTGACCAGTTCGTCTCATGGTGGCAGCACGGCATCCAAAAATCTCCAGGGCATGATTAAGCTCGTACAGGATGCTGGTGCTGGAGCGCAATACCTGCTCGGAATCCTGCATGCATACGGTGGTGAGCTGAGCCGCTGCAAGGGAGATGTTGCCGGAGCGAGCAGTCAGTACCAGGCGGTGCTGAAGCTTGCTCCCTCGGTCAAGACGGACAATCCGGTCTGGGCGGCGGCTCTTGGTCTGGCCATGCTCGAAAACGGCGATGCCGCCGGCGCGGAGCCGTTGCTGCGGCAGGCTGAACGCAACACGGGCAACCGCCCGTCTGATATTTCAGCCCGGCTGCTGGCGCTGCGCCAGCTTGCTGTCATTGAGCAGCAGCGTGGGCATCATGTCACCGCCATGGCTTTGCTGCACCGGGCGCAGGGCGTGGCGGAAGGCCGGGTGCAGCCGAAGAATGCGTTCTGGCCCTGCCTGTTCGACCAGCGCGGGTGGATGCACTTTGTGGTGCAGAATTACCAGACAGCTCTGATAGATTTCAACAATGCTATATCGTCAACCCAGGTGCCCCAGTTGCTGATGCAACCGCAGGAGGGCGCTGCCCGCTGCTATATGGAGTTGGGCAAACCGGAGCAGGCTCTTCCTTTGCTCCGGAAGTGTCTGGAGCTGCGTGTCAAGTATGCCCCCGCCGATAAACAGTCGCTCGGTCGGATTAACCTGCTGCTGGGGCAGATGTATGACCAGCAGGGTAAGATTGCTGAAGCCGGAGCGGCCTACTCCCAGGCGGTGCAGAATCTGCAGGGAGATAAGCCGGATGTGGTGGAGAACCGCCGCGCTGCCTTGCTGGGGCTGGCTTATTGCCAGACCCAGAATAAGCAGTGGAAGGAAGCCTATGCCACCTGGGAGCAGGTAATTCCCCTGCTTGGGGAGCAGTATGACCGCCTCGAGGAAGTCCGTGCGCAGATGCGCCGCATCAAACCCTTTATCCCGGCCGGGGAGGCAGAGCATCTGGCTCCCTGACCCGTGTTTCATTTAATACCCTGAATACCTTTTATCCGTATGAATCGCCGCTATCGTCCCCCCCGCAAGAAAAGCAACCATACCATCCCCCTGGCCGCTGCCGGCCTTACTGTGGCAGCGCTGGCTCTCTGGGGGCTTTTTGCCAAGGGGCAGGATATCATTCTTTTCTTCAAAGGCCAGACAATTGTAGTACCCAGCAATGCCGAGGCTAATGCCAATCTTTCCCGCCTGCTGGGAGATTTGGCTGGTGATAAGGCCCGGCTGCTTGAATTGGCGGAGAATTCACGTTCGCGTCTGGGGTGGATTGAGAATGCCGATACCCAGCGCCAGTTCCGCTGGTTTCTGATGTCGCGCCTGGTGGATAAGGGCCAGTGGCAGGAGGCTGTGCGCATCCTGCCTGAGGTGGAGTCGCTGGCGCCGGTCGAGGGACTGGACCGCCTCGCTGTGGCCGCAGCGGCGCACGGCGATTATGAACTCCAGCTCCGCCTGGACCGCGGGCTGCAGGAAAAATTAATCAACGCGCCGGAACACACGGCACTGCTGTTGCGTTCCATCCGGCGCTCTGCAGAAACCTGCATCCGCATGAAGCACCATGATGAAGCGGTGAAGGCAGTGGCTCAGCTGGATGCTCCCGGGGTGCTGGTGCGGCTGACAGAGCCTGAACTTGCTGCGGAGGCTGCGGCTTTGCAGATGCTCCGCGCCAGTGTGTGCGCGGTGAAGGAACCGGTGCTTCAGACGACTCGCAACATTCTGGAACAGGCCAGGTGGCCGCTCTGCCCGGCCACTTCGCAGCTTCTGCTGGAGGAAGTGACCACAGCGCTCCGCGATAATCCCCAGATGTCGCAGAACAATCTCAAGGAAATTGAGGAAAAGCTGCTGCGCTGCCGCGATGCCATGCAGGAATACCCTGATAAGGAACACCGCCTGCCGCAGTGCTACATGCTGCTGGGAGAGGTCCGCCACCGGCTGGGAAATCATGCCGGGTGCTCGCAAGCTCTCACACTTGCCTCTGCTTTTGCTGAGGGCTACGGTGAAATGACCCCGGAATTGCAGACCCGCATAGCCCGTATTCGTTCCAAGGCAAATGAGGCCACCGGCAACGTGCAGGCAGCAGTGGCAGACTACCGCTACCTGCTTGATCATGAGAAAGAGCCTGCCGAAATCATGCGCGTGCTCACTTATCTGGCCACGCATGCGGAGGGTGAGGAGAAGATAAAGCTGCTGACCCGCAGCTGGGATATGATGCAGCAGAATCCGGCCCTGGTGAAGAAGGATTCTGATTTCCGCTTCCGCATGGCTCAGGAGCTGGCAGCCTACTATGCCGGAAAGCAGGAATACGCCCATGCGCTTAAATGGGTGGAGGAATGCACCCGCATGGTGGAGGAGGTGAACCCGGACCTGACTAATGGCAAGACTCTGCGAGCCCGCCTGAATCTTGCACTGGCTCAGCGCAAGGCGAATCAGGATATCGTCTGCTTCCGCACGCTGCGTACGATTCAGAGCAGCATTGACCAGATGAGCGATGAGGATAAAGCACGTCTTGAACAGGCAGAGCAGGGGATTTACCGCACGACGATGCGTGAACTTTCCCGCACTTGCCTTCTGCTGGGTGATAAGACTACGGCCAAGTCATTTGCAAAGAAAATTCGTGAGGATTTGCCGGAGAAAGTTCGATGACCCTTCATTCCTGAACAAATTCAGTATCTTCCGACCATGGCTTCGATGCAGAAAAAGAGTCTCATTGCCACGGCGGCAATCTTCTGCTGCCGCTTCACTGGTCTGCTGCGTGAGATTGTCTATACGTCGCTGTTTGGTGCTACGGGCGCATTGGATGCATTCCTGACCGCTTTCCGAGTGCCGAATATGCTGCGCGATATGTTCGCTGAGGGGGCTCTTTCCCAGAGTTTCACCAGCGTCATGAGCAAGGTGGAGAAACAGGAGGGACCCGAAGCGGCCTGGGGTTTGGCTCACAGGGTGAGTTCGCAGCTTATTTCGCTGATGGTCTGCATCGTGGCGCTGGGTATCCTGCTGGCCGGTACATTCATGCAGCAACTGTACCCAGAGCGGGCCCGCGTGGTCCTGGAAACGCCCTGGGATGCTCCCTCTATGCTTTGTGCTGATGCGGCTTTCCGAGGATTCCGGACGAATGCCGATGGTCTGAAGGAGGCAGTATTCACCTCTCAGGACCAGCTCCGCGGGCTTACGCCTGATTCGTGTCTGCGCGTCTCCCTGCTGGAAAAGCTGGAGCACGGCCAGACCCTTCTGCTCACGACTGCTGAAGACGGAGTCCCCGCTGCCGCCACTCGTGTCGAGCCGCGCAGCTTCATGGGGCTGGCCACAGATTTGTGCCGCATTATCTGGCCCTTCATCCTGCTGGCATCGGTCTCTGCTCTGTGCATGGGAGCTCTGAATGTCTTTGGCGTGTTCGGCCTTCCCAATCTGGCAAGCGCCGCGTTCAACCTCACGACGGTGGGTGTGGGCGCTGCTGTAGGCTGGTTCATAGACCCCACGTTTGGTCCGGATGCCTTGTACGGCTTTGCCATTGCCGTGGTCTGCGGCGGTGCTGCCCAGGTACTCGTGCAGCTGCCTAAGATGCGGCAGAAGGGGTACCGCCTGCGCTGGGATATCGGCCTGCGCCGGGATGGCTGCTGGTTCGCATTCACTGACCCTGCCGCCCGCCGCGTCTGGTTCCTGATGCTACCGGGCGTGATTGCGGCGGGTATCACGCAGACCAATATTTTCATCAACACGGCATTTGCCCTGTACCTGCAACCCGGCTCGGTAACTGCTCTTTCCAGCGCCTTCCACCTCTGGCAGCTGCCTGTGGCACTGTTCGGAGTAGCGGTGGGCATGGTGGTACTCCCCTCTGTTTCTCGTATGAGTCTGGAGGGCGGGGGAAATGCAGAGATTGCTGTTCATCTGGCGAAAGCGTTGCGTTTCATGGCGCTGTTTGCCGTGCCTTCTGCTATTTTCCTGAGTATCTGGGGAACGGAGATTGTGAGTGTGTTCTATCAGCGCGGTCGTTTTGACGCAGCAGCATCCGCATTCACCGGCTCTGTGCTTGCTGCGTATTCCTTCGGCTTGCTTGCTTATGCCGGCATGAAGGTTTTGCAACCGGTTTTCCTTGCGCTGGAAAAGCCCTGGGCTCCAGCCGGGCTGGCCTTGGTGGCATTCTGCATTTCCGTGAGCTGCAACTATGTGTTTGTTCACGTGCTGGGTCTGCCTGCCATGTATCTGGCGCTCACCACGTCTATCGTCACCACGCTTAACTTCCTGTTCTATTTCCTCTATCTGAGGCATTTGCTGGGAGGTATGGCCTGCCAGGTGCTGCTGCCCGGCCTGCTGCGTATTGCTGGCGCCGGTGTGGTGCTGGCCGCCGGCTGCTGGCTTGTTGCGGAGTTCTGCTTCGGCAGCTTTACCAGTTGGAGCTTCGGCTGGCGTTTCGGTGCGCTGGCCCTGGGTGGTGTGCTGGGCGGCGCTCTGTATGCCGGTGCCTGCCTCGCATTCCGGGTGCCTGAGCTTCAGCCCGTGGTCAGCCGATTCCTGCGTAAAAAGTGATTTTTTTGCGGGCCTGTAAATAAAACAGGTGATTTGAGCCGCTTAGTGTGTTGTAAGATTAAACCATTTTCCCCTGTTACGTTATGAAAAAGAAATTTTCCAGTCTCCTGTTGCTTGCCTGCGTGGCCATGGTCATGCTGGTTGCGGGAAAAGCCGAGGCCCGTGTTCATTTCAGCGTGAATCTCGGCCTCCCTGTGTGTGTGCCTTGTCCGCCGCCTGTGCATGTGTGCTCTCCTTGCCCGCCGCCGGTTCATTTCCATGGTGCTCACCGCCACCACCACAGGCACCATGTGCATCACGGACCGCGTCATGCCGCTCCGCGGCATCATCATGGCCCCCGCGCTGCTGTGCCGCATCACCGGCACCCCGTCCGCAATCACGCGCCGGGCAGGGCTCGGGGCCATGGACCGCATCCCGGCCGCCGCTGATAGCTTTTCAACGTCTCCGCAGTTTGCGGAGACTTTTTTTTGCGGCATCCGATATGCCGGATGCGCCTGATGCTGGCAAATGTGTGAGAAAGCAGATTTTAATACGAAAAAGTTGAAACATTCAAACAAATGCTTTGATCAGAAGCGCCTGATGATATGAGCAGTAAGAACAAGCTGCTTCCAGACAAATGAAAAAGAATTACTGCAAAATAGTGATAGTATCCCTGGTGCTGGGACTTTGCTTATCGAGTTGTCATCACGTGAGTGTCGGCCTGCATGGTCTGTATGGAGGAGTACAGGTTGGTTTTCAGCCTCATTTCCACCACCGGCATCACCATCACTGCCATTGGTGATGACAGGAAAGGCTCCGGGGGGATACCCGGAGCCTTCCTGGATGAGAGATGGCGGAACGAAGAGGAAATTAATCCTGTTCGGCTATGGCCTGATTGATGAGGGCCTGAATTTCCTCAGCCTTGGCCTTGAGAGCGCGAAGTTCCTTGAATGCCTCGGGCAGCTTGCGGAGTGCCGCAAACTGACGGGCTGCTTCGCCGTAGGGCACAGCGGGTGCGCCCCAGTAGGTTTTGCCGCCTTCTAGGTTGCCGATGACGCCGGAGCGCGCTGCAACAACCACTTTGTCTTCCAGCTTGATATGTCCGGTGATACCGCACTGTGCTGCGATGGTGACATAGTCGCCCACCTGGGTGCTGCCAGCGATACCGCTCTGGGCGCACATGATGTCATGCTTGCCGAGGGTGACGTTGTGGCCAATCTGAATCTGGTTGTCGAGCTTGGTTCCTTCGCCGATAACGGTTCGACCGAAACGGGCACGGTCGATGGTAGTGTTGGCGCCGATATCGACATTGTCACCGATGACGACGATGCCAACCTGGTCGATGGTGTCGTATCTGCCTGTTTCCTTGTTGAGCAGGAAACCGAAGCCATCGCCGCCGATAACGGCTCCGGGCTGGATGACGACATTGTTGCCGAGAATGCAGCGTTCGCGAATGACCACCTTGGCATAAAGCTTGCAGTTGGTGCCCATCTTGACGGACTTGTAGATGACGCAGCCGGGGCCTATATCGGAACCATCACCGATTTCAGCATCGGCCTCAATCACAGCATTCGGCCCCACGCGAACCTTGGTGGGGTCGAGTTTTGCGGAGGGATCCACCACAGCGCTGGGGTGAATACCAGGCACAAAATCAGTGCTGGCTTTCATGAAGTGGCCCACCAGTGCGTTGAAGGCAAGTGAGGGGTTCTCTACCTCAATGAAAGCCACACCCTCGGGGTACTGCGGTAGTGCCGGGGGGACGAGCACGGCGCTGGCCTTTGTGGCCAGGAAGTCGTTGAAATACTTTTCGTTGCCCAGGAAGGCAATCTCGCCGGGGCAGGCGCCATCCAACGTAGCGACTCCGGAGATTTCAATCTCCGGAGTCTCGTTGATGAGTTTGCCACCAGTGAGCTTGAGAACGTCGGAGAGAGTGAGGTTCATAATAAGCTCTACGGGTTAAGGAGAGTATTACTTAGCGGCCGGAGCGGGAGTGCCATAGAGGCGCTTCAGTTCGGCATCCGGATCAAAGCCCTGTGGTGCACCGGCATTGAGCTGCTTGAGCACTTCGGGGGTAAGGTCGATATCCTTCTTCATGTAGGGGAACACGCGGGTGCCGATGCCAATCTGAGGCTGGGGAGAAATAGCGCCGGAGTCAAGCACGAGGTCGGCTCCGCTCTGGTCAGCAACGGTGTTGATAGCAGTCTGCACTTCTTCCACCAGAAGGCGCATTTCGGTGTTGCGCATTTCGCGGAAAGCCACTTCGCGGCGCTGCACAAAATCCTTCATCTCCTGGTCGGCGGCCTTGAGCTCGTTGGCCTTGGCCTGATACTGCTCGCGGAGCTTGGCTACTGCAGAATCAGACAGGCTGGAGTCGTACTTCTCCTGAATCTTCTTGAGTTCGCCCTGCAGGTTGCGGAGCTTGTCCTCACGGGTCTTGATGTCAGCCTTGATTTCAGAAAGCTGCTTCTGGAGGGTGACCTCCGTGTCAAAGCGCTTGTAGAACTTGGTGTAGAGCTCCTGCACGTTGACAGAAACAATCTTGATTTCGGCCTGAGCTGTGGCTGTAAGTGCGCACAGCGTCACGAGAGCGGTGGAGATGATGGGGAACTTCATAATATGTGAGGTTTTGGATGTTCTTATTCTAATATTCGTTCAAATTAAGTCAAGAAAAGGTTGCGTCACTATTGACTGAATGAAGAGAAAAAATCAGAAATCTGTTATGGGAAGTTATTCTAACACCTTGAATGAGAGAGTATGCAGATATAAAGTGTGAAAATATGAAAACGACAGGTACCTACCTTGCATTACGCGATATCAGCGTGATTTTCAGCCCTTTTGAGCATCGGAAGCTGAATTTGCCTACCAGACTGGTCATGAGGCCAATGGCTCGTCTGCTGGCACAGAACGGCATACCTACACCTGAAATGCTGCGATATTACCGGCGGCGAGCCGAGCACCAGCTCGGGTTGATTGTGACCGAACCCGTAACCATTGACGACAGTGCGGCAGCCGCCGATAGCGGCATGGCGCAATTCTGCGGGGGGGCCGCCTTGCGTGCCTGGAAGGGGATATGCCGGGCGGTGCATGCCACGCCGTGCAAGATTGCGCCCCAACTATGTCATGTCGGTATGCTGCGACCCGCCTCTGGAGATATTCCTAATCCGGCATCTCCCGCCATCGGGCCATCGGGAATTGACCCGGTAACACGAGAAAAGCGGGGAGAAACGATGAGCCGCGAGCGCATTCGCTCAGTGGTTCAGTCATTTGCGACAGCTGCTGCTCATGCACGCCTGCTCGGGTTTGATGCCGTTGAAATCAACGGCGGCTCAGCGTGCCTGCCGGAGCAGTTCATGAGACCGGAAACAAACCATCGGACGGATGAGTATGGCGGCTCGCTGGAATCTCGCCTTCGTTTCGTGCTCGAGATTTTACATGCTGTGCGCAAGGTGGCAGGCAGACGGTTTCCTGTCATTTTCCGCTTTGCCCAGTATTCTCCGGGGTGGGAGTCAGTTCCGCTGGCAGCTTCCCCTGCTGAGCTGGAGCGTATGTTGAACGCACTCTGTGAAGCGGGGGTGGATATTTTTGCCTGCGACGATGCAGGGGTGGAGCGGCCCGCCTTTCATGGGTCTGCCATGAATCTGGCCGGATGGGTGCGCATGCTTACTCATCGACCGGTCATTACCGGTGGCGGTGTGGGGGTGGAATATGGAATCCAAGGGACTGTACGACGCTTCATGGCGCATGAATGCGACCTTGTGTCTGTTGGTCGCGCGCTGCTGGCAGATGCAGAGTGGGGCAGCAAGATACTGCTTGCCCGGGAGAAAGAAATTACCCCATATACCGAACGCGCCTGGAGCCGATTGTTCTGAGGCCCCCCAGAAAAAAAGCGTTGCCTGAAGGGCAACGCTTTGCTGATTAATGAAACGGGGATACGTTTACTGCCCCATTTTATCGTAACGGTCAATCATGCCGTAAATTTCTTTTACGTCCTTGTGGGACTTACGGCCGATGATGACGGCTGCAACAAGGAGGCAGATGGCTCCTCCAATGGGGGCCCATTTGGCAAGTTCGTTCATAATTTGTTCTGGTGCTTTGAGGTGGATTTTCTGGTGGAACAACTCGATGGTTGAGACTGGTAATCAGCAGGCGGTGAATCGGGTTCCAGCTTGCCTTCATCAGTTAACTGGAAGGGAAATTCGATGATGCCGTCGCGGGTGATATAGGGGAATGCTTCCTCCGGATTGGCCCCGTTATTCAGAGCCTCCATGGCGCTGCGGCAGCCATTGATGAAGAAATCTGCAAGCGCAATGCCCCGATCAACCGCTTCCTTGATTTTGTTGAGCTGGTCCCGGGCATTTATCATCATTTCGAGTCTCTGCGGAAGCGTGGCCACGCCTTCTCGCGTTACGTCCATGAACGCTTTAATCTGGGGCAGGGTCATGCCGGCCTGTTTCATGCACAGAACACCGAGAAGACAGCCCATGCTGGCCTCTCCATAAACGCGTCGTCCAGATTCCGTTCGCTCCACGTAGCGGAGCAGCCCTTCTTTTTCGTAATAGCGAAGAGTATGAATGGACAGACCGGTTTTACGGGACAATGCTGAAATGCTATATTTCATGTCAATTGTATTATAGAGACAGGGTCGGGACATTCTGCCACAACTCCAGACCCCGGTCAAGTATAATGTGAGACGCAGAATGTGGCAATTTGTTCACAAAAGAAACAATTTTCCGCGTTGGGAGAAGGTTGAGGATGGATTCCGGGATTGACATTCCGACCCATTCTGGCAGAATAGTGCAAGAGAGATATGAGTACGTACGGCTATTACCGCCTGGCTGCTGTGACCCCGCGGGTGAAAGTGGCAGATGTTGCATTCAATACAGAAGAGATAATAAACGCCATGAAACAGGCTGTCCGGGGCGGTGCTCAGGCAGTGGTGTTTCCGGAGCTGTGCCTCACCGGGGTAAGCTGTGGTGATTTGTTCTTCCTGGCGCACTTGAGGCAGGCTGCGCTGCGTGGGCTTGCCCGTTTTGCCGCAGAGACCGCTCGTCTGGACGCGGTCGCAATCGTGGGGCTTCCGCTGCTAGTTGGGGAAGGTGTGTATAATGTCGCGGCCGTGGTGCGCCGCGGTCGTGTACTTGGCCTTGTGCCGAAATCGGTGCTGCCCAACTGTCGCGACGCGTACGAGAAGCGGCAGTTCCGGCCTGCTGGTGACTTGCGCGTGAACGTTGTAGAGCTGCCTGGGGTTGGTTCACTACCTATCGGCACCGACCTCGTGTTCCGGGATGATGAGGATTTCAGTTTCTGCGTAGAGCTGGCGGACGATTTGTGGTCTGTTATTCCCCCGAGCAGCCGCCTGGCGTTGCAAGGAGCCCGGGTTATCTTTAATCCCGGGGCATGCACAGCCTGTGCAGGAGCCGCAGATTATTGCCGGAGCCTTGTGCAGCAGCAGAGCGCCCGGTGCCTTGCGGCGTACGTGTATACGTCTGCCGGTGTGGGGGAAAGTACGCAGGACGTCGTGTACGGCGGTCAGGTGGTGATTGCTGATAACGGACGACTGGCCGCGGCCCCGCCACTGTTCTCCCGCGAGACGCAGATAACCTATGCTGATGTGGACATGCAGCGCCTCGCTGCAGCCCGCAGCAGTGAAAGCAGCTACAACGACTGCTGCGCTGCGCTTCCCTGCGCCCGCCAGATTTCAATCGGGCATTTTGAAAGCCGCTGCGACCTTGCCTATGCCTGGTTGCCGTCCCGCCCGTTTATCCCAGCCGCTTCCGAACGCGCCGCCCGGTGCGAGGAAATCCTCAATATTCAGGCGGCCGCCTTGGCGAAACGAGTCGAGCACACACATGCCCGCACGCTGGTGATTGGTATTTCCGGCGGTCTGGACAGCACGCTGGCGCTGATGGTGTGTGTCCGCGCCTGCAAGCTTCTGAACCTGCCGAGCAGTACTATTCTGGCGGTCACGATGCCGGGATTCGGAACCACCGGACGCACCTATCAGAATGCTGTGGCCATGATGCGTCTGCTGGGGGTCACCCTCAAGGAGGTGAATATCAAGGAAGCCTGCCTGCTTCATTTTCAGGACCTCGAGTTTGACCCCGCCTTGCGTACCAGTACATACGAGAACGTGCAGGCACGCGAGCGCACCAGCATTCTCATGAATCTGGCCAATAAGACCGGGGGCATGGTGGTAGGCACAGGAGATCTCTCCGAAATCGCCCTGGGCTGGTCTACCTACAATGGAGACCACATGAGCATGTATGCGGTAAATTGCTCCGTACCCAAGACGCTCATCCGTTGTCTGCTTTCCTATGAGGCGGAGCACTGTTCGCGCGAACTGGCAGAAACGATACAGGACGTGATTGATACACCCGTGAGCCCCGAACTCCTGCCACCCGCGGATGATGGCAGCATGGAGCAGAAAACCGAGGATATACTCGGCCCGTATGACCTGCACGACTTCTTCCTTTACCACTTCATCAAATATGGAGCAGAACCGACCAAGCTGCGCGTGCTGGCTCAGGTGGCCTTTGCCGGTGAATATTCGGAGCAGCTGATTGGCCGCACGCTCGAAACCTTCCTCCGCCGCTTCTTCCAGCAGCAGTTCAAACGCAGCTGTGTGCCGGATGGTCCGAAGGTGGGCTGCATCGCGCTTTCGCCGCGTGGTGACTGGCGCATGCCGACTGACGCCTGCGGGGAGTTGTGGAAACCTTGACATTGCGATAATCTTCTGCTAATCTACAACCATGAAACGCGTTGAACAAGCTCTTGCCACATTCCGCCAGAAACCGTACATGTACAACTGCGCCCAGACGGTGTGTGCGGCGTTCGGTCGTGAGGATCTGATTGAACCCATGGCCTGCTGTGGTGGAGGCAGAGCCCCGGAGGGAACCTGTGGTGCCCTGTATGGCGCCATGCAGGTGGCTCCAGAGAAATCTGCTGCCATTCTGGCCGCGTTTTCCGCTGCGAACGGCTCGACTCTCTGCCGCGAGCTGAAGGGCGCCAATCGCGTGCCTTGCCAGGAATGCGTGCGCCTGGCTGCCACGCTTCTTGTGGAGCAGGGACTGTGACCTGTTGATTCAGATTTCTGCTCAGGGGGGAACGCAGTACCGCCCCTGAGCTTTTTGTTGCAGTATGAATCACTCTGTGCTACACCACGGGGTGTTATGCAAGAAATACCCATTGTATTAGGCTTTACAGCTGGTGAGTTGTCGCCCTGGCTTTCTACCCGCTTTGATTTGCAGGCGTATCAGCGCGGAGCTGCCCTCATTTCCAATTTCAGAATACAACCGTACGGTGGCCTGGAAGTGCGACGCGGCACGCAGTTTATGTGCAAGAGACCGGCAGGCCCCATACGTCTTTTCCCGTTCTGTTACGCGGAGAATGATGCCCTGCTTCTGGAGTTCTTTTCCGGTGGTATGCGGGTGTACAGGGAGGGGACCCCGGTGCAGACTGATACGGGAAGCGATTATACGCTCACAACACCATGGCTGACTGAGGAGCAGCTGGCTTCTTTGCATTTCACTCAGGTGAATGATGCCATCTACGTATGCAGCCCCAGTTATCCTCCGGTGGTGATTTACCGCTATGCGAATAATAAGTGGCGGTGTGAGCAGCCGGTGTTTGAAACTTACCCGCGAGAGACTCATGCCGCACAGAACGGACGCCTGACTGTGCTTTTTGAAAGGGGGGGGCTTTATGCCAACCTGAGCCTGGAGGGGAGTTCTCAGGAGTTTTCGGCGGATATGGCTGATTCAGAAATACTTCTGGCGGATGCTACTATTCCTGGCAGAACGCTCTTTGCCAATGAAATCCAGAAAACCGGTACGGTCGCAACGCCGGATTTGAGCACTTCATCCATTGCCCGGCACGCACTTCTGCACCAGCGTGATGATACCACCGGCATGTATCATTTTTACCGATGTATCCGGGCGTACGCCCCGTCTGCCTTTAATGGAAGCACGAAACTGAGCGATTACCCTCACTATTTCCAGCCCGGTATCATGCGCCTGGATTCCAGCATGGTGCCGTATGAAGTAGTCAGTGACTGGGAGTTGACCACGTCCGGGACCTGGAACGGCCACTGGGAATTGTGGCGCAGTTACGATACGCCGGATGATGAACCTGATTTCCACCTCTGGAACTGGACCTGTATTAAAAGTTTTTCGCAGTCTGATTATGAGAATCGTCAGAATTGGGCGATTTCCGGTTCTGAGTCACGGCCGTGTCGTCTCGTGCTGGTTTGCCGGTGCAGCACTGACCCTGAGGTGCTGGGGGCGATGGTTCAATTCAGGGTACTTGGAGGTCAGCGTGAGTACAAGTTTGTGATTAGTTCTGTGATCGATGCGCAGCATGCCCGCGCTCGCGTTCTGCGAACGTATCTGGGAACTCCCGTGAGCTTCTCTACGAATCTATGGAGCTTTGGCGCTTTCGGCGTGCGAAACGGGTATCCGGCGTTTTCTGCTTTTTTTCAGGGCCGTCTCTGGCTGGGTGGCATGCCCGGTCTGCCCACGACTCTGCTGGCCAGCGTCATTGATGATTTCCATAACTTCCGGACTGGTTCGGATGATGATGCCGCGTTGCATCTGAGTATAGTGGATAGTGACCAGAGCCGCATCTGTTGGTTATGTGCGACGCGGCAGCTGCTGGTGGGGACATCGGACAGTGAGTGGGTTCTTGTTTCAGCCAATGATTCTATCCTGACTCCCACTTCTGTGGCTTTCCGCCGGCAGTCTTCCGTAGGCAGCGAAGGAATGTCCGCCCGGGCTGTGGAGAATACGGTGCTGTTTGTCCAGCGTGGTGGCAAACGCATGCGCGAGATTGCGTACCGACTGGAATCGGATGGCTTTTCTGCTACAGATATCAGCATGCTGGCCGAGCATTTGTTTGCCTCCGGAGTCAAGGACTGGTGTGTGCAGCGCGGGTCCAATGTCAATGTCTGGGTGCTGATGAATGACGGTTCCGTGGCAGTGCTGACCATTAATATGGAGCAGCAGGTTACTGCATGGCAGAGAGTCGTGTTCGAAGGACGGGAGGTCCTGCAGATGGCCGCCTTGCAGAGTTCTGCCGGCCAGGATGATGAAATGTGGTTTGCTTTCCGCATCATTTCCAATAATAATGTCTCGCTGGAACGGATGCGTGATACATCACTCCATCTGGACAGCTATGAGGAAGTCGACGCTCTCAAGAACATGGAACTCAAATGCTCGTATCACCTGGCCGGCACGATAATCATGATTCTTGATGCCGAAACTGGTGAAGGCGGTAGGAGTTACGCCACAGCTGGCGGATTGCGGGGCATTCCCTTCGTGATAAAAGGACGCCGCTACAAGGTGGGTATTCCCATTGAAGCAAACTTGCAGACGATGCCCCTGGAGGGGGCAAATAGCTTTAACTCCGTGAGGCAGTTCAGCCGATTCAAACTCCGCCTGTTGTCCAGTGACTTGAATTTTGAGTTCCGCAGCACGGCTTCCGACGCGTGGGAACACTTTCTGCCGGAGCATGCTCCCTGCGCCTCAGTCCCATACACTGGGGCTTTGAGACTGGCGCAGATGCCTGATGCCGATGTGGGCCAATCGCTCTGCCTGCGTTATTCAGCAGGTGGTGATTTCCGCCTGCTTGCCATCACGCAGGAGGTGGACCACCACGGTAAATGACGCTTATTCGAGCGTAACAGGCCTGCCGGGTTCGGGAACCACGATTTCCGAATCCGGCATGAGCCTTTCCAACTCCTTGCGCATGGATTCCACTGCAGGCGGATCTCCATGCACCAGAAGCACTTTGCGCGGGTGGAGGCGGCACGCATAATCAATGAGCGCCTGCCGTGTGGCGTGTCCGGAGAAATCGAAGCACTCCACGCGGCACTTGAGCGGATAGGCTTGTCCGCCTTTTTCCCGCAGATGCACCATTTCGCTGTGATGGGCGGCTTTGATTTTACCTGCCGGTGTTTCCGGGTCGCTGTAACCGACAAAGAGGATAGCATCGTCCGGGTGCGTGATAATCTGTTCTGCCAGGGTGTGTGATACGGTATGTTCACTCATCATGCCGCTGGAAACAAGGTAGATATTGCCAGGGGAGGCCACGAGCGGCGCGGTACCCTGGCGGGGGAGGCCGTGGGTTTCGACATGTTCCTTGATTCGGAACCCGGGCATGAGTCGCGGCGTACTGTCGGCCAGTTTGTCGTACACTGCGGTGATTTTGGAACTCAGACCACCGAAGTAGATGGGGACATCAGGGATGAGGCCCTGCTCCTTGAAACGGCCGATTTCGGTAAGCAGGCATTGGCTTTTGCCCAGAGCGAAGACGGGGATGAGGACTGCACCGTTGTTTTCCAGCACCTCGCGGATGGTGTCGGCAAAGCGCCGCAGTTCCTTTTCGCGGGTGTAGGCGGCATCGCGCTCTATGCATCCATGCGTGCTTTCCATGATGAGCACATCAATGCCGCTTTCAGGGAAATCCGCTCCGGCGATGAGGGTCTGGTTATCAAATTGTACGTCCCCGGTATAGAGGATGGTTGTGCCGCTTTCACTTTCCAGCTCCACTCCGCAGCTGCCCAGAATATGGCCGGCATCGTGCAGTGTGGCGAGCACCCGCCCGCTGCGTCCGATGCGGAAAGACTCGTTGTATGCCCGGGGCATCCAGCAGCGGGCTGCATGGTCCAGCTCTGCATGTGTGTAGAAGGGGTATTCGATGATGCCATCCTGCGTGCGCTTGGCAGTCATCACGTTGACGGAGTTGTGCAGCATGGCCAGGCCGACCTCGCAGGTGGCTGCAGTCATGATGACTTCTGCCGATGGGTACTTATCCTGCAGCAAGGGAAGGGTGCCTATGTGGTCAAGGTGCGAGTGCGTTACGAAGATGGTATCTGGATCGGCCGCGCCAATGAGGTTGAATTCGGGCGTCGCCTCAGCTCCGTCCTTTTTCGGGTGCATGCCTGAATCCAGGATGATGCGCACACCATACATATCGAGCAGATAGCAATTCGAGCCGATATCGGTGTGGCGGGAAAGATTGGTGAAACTAATCATTTGCGGAGCAGAGAGTACACCATTTCAGTGCTTATGTCAATGCTCGCCTTTATTCGGTGCTTCCGCGGCAGAGTGAGGAACAGAGCTCTGCAATGCTGCGTATGGTATCGCCAAGCCGATAGGGATATGGCAGAACTTCCTGCATGTGTGGGCGGTAGGCATGCCACTGCTCCAGACGGTCGGCAATGCCAGCTATATCGCCCGGAGCTACGCGCCCTTCCGGCAGGAAGGAATCAAGCAATTCTCCCACAGCGCCGTGGTCATAGCCGGCTACCGGGCATCCCAGAGCCAGCGCTTCCAGCACGACCCGGTCATGACATGCTGGGGCTTTGGCAAGGGAAAGTACAATGCCGCATTGGCACATCACATCCCGCAGGTCCGGGCGGAGGCCGACCCAGGAGATGTTTGCATCGACTCGGCTTTTCTTGTACAGCTGGCGCAGCCCGGCAAGGTATTTCTGGTCCGCCTTGGCTGTATCGCCAGCAATGTAGGCGCGTGCAGGAATTTTCGCAGCTGCGAGCCGTGCCAGGATGGGAGCCAGGTCTTCCAGACCGTGCATCGGGGTGATGGCTCCGGGCACACAGAATGTCAGGGTCCCATCCGGTGCGCCGTTCTGTCGCTCCCATTGTTCGACCCAGGCTGCAGATGGTGCATAGCCGGGGAAGCAGAGTTCCTCGTTCACACCGTAGGGAATGACCCAGAGGTCCCGGCTGTCTTCATTCTGATTCACGCGCCTGGTCAGTTCATTACGTAAATGCCGGGAAATGGCGACAACAGCATTGCAGCGGTTCAGGCTGGCGGCCCAGCCCGGGTGCTTCGGGTAGGTGGTATGGATGCCGATGAGGCGTGGGCGTTCGTCTTCCGGCAGATGCTGGCAGACCCGCCAGGCGAGATTGGTGGCAGGAGTCGTGTAGGCCAGGATGACCTCTGCCCGGGTACTGCGCACAATCCGGCGCACCCGCTGGTATTCGTTCCAGTAGGTGAACAGCGCAATGTTGCGCGAACTATGGTGCTGCACGGAAGCTGCTGCCATGCGCCCGACCAGCTCGTTCGGCGGCGAGATGACTGTGTTGCGGAATCCAGACTGCTGCAGCCCGCTTGCCAGGTCTGCTGCCAGCTGGTTGATTCCTCCGGGGCGCAGCCGCGGGCTGATGTGGAGCACATTCATGCCTTATCGGGTTTCAACTCGGTGTACAGCCGGATATGGGCCTGTATCATATTGTCCCTGCGGTAGGGGGCAGGCACGGGACTCATGGGGACGGGGCGTTCGGCGTACCATTTTTCCAGCAGCTTTGCCATAGCGTCCGGATTACATGCCGGAACCATGCCTTCCGGAAGGAAGAGCTCGAGCTGCTCTCCCACGCCACCGTGTTCGTAGCCGGCTACCGGACGCCCGAGCGCCAGCGCTTCGAGTGTTGTTTTGCCAAAGGATTCAGGCTGCAGCGTGAGGGAAAGAGTCACATCGCAGGCGCAGAGTACTTCTGCCAGATCACGGCGGTGCCCGGTCCAGGTTACGCAATCGCTCAGCCCGGACTTGGCAAAGGCTGCGGCCACTTCATCGCGGTAAGCTTCCTTGCCTTTCTTGGTCTCGCCCACGATGACCGCATGTGCCGGAATTCCCTTGCTGCGCAGATACGAAATGATGGGGATGAGATGCGGGGCTCCCTTCAGCCGGGTAATGCGCCCGGGCAGACACAGGGTGAACTTGCCGGCAAGTTCAGGATAATCCGCATGCCACTTGTCGAGCCATTCCTGGGATGGCTTGCGCTGTGGGTTGAATTGTGCCGTATCCACCGAGTTGGGAATGACAACAATGCTGCCCTCCGGGGTGCTGGGGTAATTTTCCAGGATATGCTGCCGCATGCAGCGCGACACTGCGATGACCCGGTCTCCCCTGGCCATGATGGCTGAATAGGCATTGACTGAGTGGAATCCGTGGAAGGAGGAGACGATGGCCGGGCGTTCCTCTGCGGGAATGCGTCTGCAAGCCAGGTGACCCACCCAGGCCGGCACCCGAGAATGCAGGTGCAGAATGTCTGGCTGTTCCTCTCGGATGAGCCGCGCTGTGGCACCCACCTTCAGCAGGGTCATGAGGCTTTTCCTGCCTATGGGTCGCGTGATGTGGCGGGCTCCGCAGGCCTCGATGGCTGCTACCATGCTGCCGCCTGCGGAAACAACCACATTCTCAACCCCTGCAGCGCACAGGCCGTCGCAGAGCTCAAGAACAACTTGTTCGACGCCCCCTGAACTAAGGGAGGGCAGCAGGTGCATTACTTTCATGGCAGAAGGGTGGGAAAGTTATCCAGTATGTAGGTTGCAGTCCGGCCTGCTTCATCCATGGTTTTACCGGTCTGGGGGATGGTGTTGGTCTTGGCCCATTCTGTGAAACGGCATACACTGCCGTCGGCAATAAGCATGTTCAGGCCGCGGGCAATGCGGGAGGCATCCGGCTTGTGCGGGCCTTCCTTGGCCGGCATTTCGATGATACCCACGGGAGCGCCGCTTGAGAGAGCTTCATAGACCATACTCACACTGTCCTGTGTGACCCAGACTTCCTTGGCCTTGGCCAGATTTTCGGGTACCCAGTCCGGCCCCGTTTCTTCCACTGGCACAACGCGGATGTTCGGGCAGGCGGCACTCAGGTCGCTCACAAAATCTGCCGGGGTGCGGCGCGATGTTGTGAGCACGATGGGGGTGCTGGTCAGACGAGCGATGGAGGAAAGCTGGTTGAGTACCAGTTCGGCGTCCCAGTTGTAGCTCTTGCTCGGCCCGCCAATCAGTATGAGTGTCTGAGTCTTATCAATGCCGGGTGCGGGTTTGATGGCGTTGATTGCCCCGACGGTCGGGAAGATTCTACCGTTGGCGGTAAAGCCGTCTGGCAGGTCATGACGGGGCATGATGCATAAATCGAACATGCTCGAGGGCAGGCTCGGGCGCATGCATACCATGCACAGGCAACGCAGGTGACGCGCCAGGCTGAGCGCCGCGAGGTGTGTGCCGTGTCCGGCACAGAGAATCAGGTCGGGCCGGGGGTGGGGCAGTTCCTTGCCCTTGTAGAAGAGTTTGCTGAACCAGCTCAGACCTGTGATGTCCACTTCGTAGCATGCGTGGTTGCGACCAGGTGCCCGCTTACCTGCTTGTTCGATAAGCGCTCCTGCTAGTCCCCTCGTCTGGGAGAGGTGGCCTTTTTTGCCATCGCTGATGATGTAGATAATCATGGCTTCATTGGAGAGGGAGGGTTACACTGCCTTTGAGGGTCTGCCCGAGCAGTGGTGTATTCAGGGTGCCGCAGGGCAATGTCTCAACAGAAATTTCTGAAGTGGCTTCCGGGTCAAAGAGCAGCAGGGGCATGCCTTCCGGCTCTTCGGGGTCCATCACATCCGGGCAGACAATGGTGCAGGGGGCTACACAGCAGACTCGCACCAGATCATCCCAGCTGAGTTTGCCGGGTTGCACGAGTTTCGTGTAGAGCGTAGGCAGGAAGTGGTCCAGCAGGCACATGCCTTGCGGGGCTGAGGGAAAGTCCTGCTTCTTGGCAAAGGGAAGACACGGCGTGTGGTCGGAGACGATGCAGTCAATCGTGCCGTCCTTCAGACCAGCCAGCAGGGCTTCGGTATCTGCCTTATCGCGCAGCGGGGGCAAGGTCTTGTAATTGGTGTCGTAATCGCCTACGTCTTCGTGTGTGAACAGAAGATGGTGCAACGCCACTTCGGCTGTCACGCGGCAGCCGGCAGCCTTGGCCCGGCGGATGATTTCCACGCCTTCTGCCGTGCTGACTGTCTGCACGTGCAGCTTGCAACCGGCATCCTGCGCGAGACGCACAATGATTTCAAGCCCGATTTCCTCCGCGCAGGCCGGGGTGCCGTGCAGACCGAGCCTGTAGGATGTTGTGCCGGGATGCATGCAGGTATTGGCCGTGATGCTGGGCACGTCGCCGCGGATGGCCATGGTCATGCCCAGCTCGGCCACGTATTTCATGGCTCGGTGCAGCATGAGCAGGTTGCCCGGGCGCTCTCCTGCATCACTCAGTATGCTGATGCCCCGGGCGGCGAGTGTGTTGTATGGAGCTTGCTGGTCGCCTTTCATGCCCTGGGAAATACACCCTGCGGGAATCATTTCAGCAGCAGAGCGCTGGCCGACTGCGTCGCGGAAGCTGTCCAGTGCGGAGCTGTTGTCAAACATGAAGCCGGCAGAGGGCTGCACCAGAATGCCCCACACTCCGCCCTGCACAGCTGCCTGGCCGGTGCGTGTGACGGATTCGCGCTTGCTGCGGCCTTCAATCTCAATCTTGGCGTGCATGTCGAAGAGCGCGGGGAGTATCAGTTTGCCTGTAGCGTCGATGACTCGCGCACGCTCGGGAATATTCATCTGCCCGGCGGGACTCACTTCTGCATCGCATATGGTGATGCCGCCGAATTCCGGCACAACCTGGCTGTGTCCCGGTGCCAGGCGGATATCAAACGCTTCACCCGTGGGAGCCCAGGTGGCATTCCGAATGTAGGTACTAGTCATTGTTCTGCGTCCGGGGTGTGAGGTAGGAAAGAATGCTCATGCGTGCTGCAACACCGTTTTCGACCTGGTTGCAGATGAGACTGTTGCGGTATTCCATGGCGTTGTCGCAAAGTTCCACGCCGCGATTCACCGGGCCGGGGTGCATGATGCTCAGATTGAGGTCATCTATGCGCTTCAATCGTTCTTCAGTCACGCCGAAGGCGTTGTGGTAATCAGAGGATGGGAAGAAAGGCGTGTCCATGCGCTCGTTCTGGACGCGCAGCAGGTAGATGACATCCGGCTTCCATTCGAAGACGGCATCCCAGTT
Organism: Akkermansia sp.; assembly: GCA_017504805.1. Taxonomy (GTDB): domain Bacteria; phylum Verrucomicrobiota; class Verrucomicrobiia; order Verrucomicrobiales; family Akkermansiaceae; genus Akkermansia. The sequence goes on from JAFVQN010000136.1 coordinate 26,326, forward strand.
CGTGAAACGCGGTATGCCGGTGAACTTTTCTGCCGGCACCAGCGGACCCGGCCCCATGTAGGCAACGCATGCGCCCAGCCGGGTCAGGATGGTGCTGGTGGAGCGTGCCACGCGGCTGTGCAGAATATCGCCGATGATGACTACTCGTCTGCCATTCAGTTCGCCGTACTTTTCCTGCAGGGTGAAGGCATCCAGGAATGCCTGGCTCGGATGGGCATGGGCACCGTCGCCTGCATTGATGACGGAAGCTTTGGCATGGCGCCCGATGACGGCGGGGATGCCGCTGTTCTTATGGCGCACGATGATGTAGTCCATGTGCATGCTCATGAGCGTGTCGATGGTGTCATGCACGCTCTCTCCTTTAACCACGGAGGATGTGGCTACGGAAAAGGTGGTAACATCTGCCTGTAGTTTCCTGGCTGCAAGCTCAAAGGATGAACGCGTGCGGGTGCTCGGTTCGTAAAACAGCGTCAGAACAGATTTGCCTGCAAGCACCGGGTGTGTTTTGCCGCTGCAGAATATCTGTTTCATCTCCGCCGTCCTTTTCAGAATGGCTCGGATATCCGCATCGCTCAGCGTGCTGATGGTCAGTAAATCTTTTGGCGTACTCATTTCCTGTGATGGAGTGGTTGACCTGGGGCGGGCGCTTGCCCGCGCAGCTTATTCTGCCAGTTTGATGATGCGGTGGGCCGCCATGGCTGCATTGAGCGGTGTCTTCTTGTGCAGGCCGACCGTGGTGGCAGGTACCCCGCCCGGGAGCTGGGAAATGGCCAGCAGGGCATCCACCCCGTTGAGCGGACCGCAGGGAACAGGTACACCGATGACCGGCAACTCAGTATTCATGACAACCACGCCGGGCAGCGCCGCGGAAAGTCCTGCAACGCAGAGCAGCACCGCCTTGGTCTTGCTGGCCTCAAGTTCCCGCAGATAGTCAATAAGGGCGGGCAGATCGCGGTGGGCAGAATAGATTACCTCCTCATGTTCCACGTTGTTCTCCTGGAAATAGACGCGAGCCGGTTCCATGAACGGAAGGTCGCTCTTGCTGCCGTAAATCGTGATAACTTTCATGCTACCGCACATTCTACCACGCACGCCCGCGCGTATCAAGAAAAAAGCAACTTCTCTGACGCGCTATGAGCGGATTCATCTTATTTGACCTCTTGCGTAGGAACCGCCAGGACCGGAGCTTGCCGAATCAGCGGATGAAGTGAGTCCAGGCGCGGGGGGAGGGCGCCTGCGGGTGCTTAGGCCCAGCTGCCAGACACTGCATCACCCAGGCCATGTTCTGCCCGAGGTGGCAGAGTGTCTGTACGCCTTCTGCATCCTGCTGCACTTCTCCTGGGCGCATGCCGTAAATCATATTCCAGTAAAAGGAACTGACCAGGGGTTGGTTATTATAGGTGATGTACTTGTTGAGCCGGTCCAGGGTGGTGCTGGCACCACCGCGGCGTGCCACTGCAACCGTGGCTCCGGGTTTATATGCCAGCTTTGCACCGGCAGAATAGTACAGCCGGTCCAGCAGGGCGCAGAGCGAGCCGTTGGGGCCGGCAAAGTAGGTGGGGCTTCCAATCACAATGCCATCTATGGAATCCAGCTGGTCATAGATGTAGCTGTAAAGCTTATCCTTCATGCCGCAGCGTCCGGTTTTAAGGCATTGCCGACAGCCGATGCACCCTTGCACCGCTGCTGCTCCAATCTGGACAATCTCGGTTTCGACGCCGGCGGCGTTCATAGCTTCAGCCACGATGGAGAGCGCGTGGTAAGTATTGCCTGCCGCATTGGGGCTGCCGTTGAGGAGTAGAGCTTTCATGCTGCAGAGTGTAGCACGCAGGCAAACAGGCTGCAAGTAAATAATATGCTGCCACAGACGAAGCCGGGCATTGACCGCTGCGGGGAGCTTGTGATATGATGCCATGCACGCGATATGGACATGGATCTATTTGAATATGCCGCCAGTCAGGAGCTCCCGCAGCAGCGCTATGCAGAGCTTTGCGCTATTGTGAATCATAACAATGAGCTCTATTATGCCAAGGCTCAGCCCGAAATCACGGATGCTGAGTACGACCGCCTGTATCGTGAAATTGAGCAGATTGAGCGTGAACATCCCGAGCTCGTTACACCGGATTCGCCCACGCAGCGCGTTGGTAACGATCTGAGTGAGGGGTTCCGAAAGATTGCACACCCTGCTCCCATGCAGAGTATTGATGATATTTTTGAACACAAACCCGGTCAGGGTGAGACCGATGCCGAACTGGTTGAATTTTACCAGCGGCTTGGCCACTCTCTGGGGCAGGCTGCGCCCCGTGTGACCATTGAACCCAAGATTGATGGTTGCGCTGTGACTCTGCTCTACCGGAACGGAACACTGGCCTATGCGGCAACGCGAGGTGATGGTCGCACAGGTGATGACATTACGGCCAATGTACGGACTATCAGGAGCGTGCCGTTTGCTCTGCCTGCCGGTGCTCCTGCTCTGCTGGAGGTGCGCGGTGAGATTTACATGCCTTCTGCCGATTTTGACAGGCTTAATGCAGAACGTGATGCAGACGGTCTGCCGGCTTTTGCTAATCCACGCAATGCCACGGCAGGCACTATCAAGCTTCTGGATGCTGACGAGGTGGCGCGCCGGCCGTTGCGATTCCTGGCACACGGCCTCGGGGTGTACGAAGGTCCTGCGCTGATAACTACGCAGGATTTCACCGACTTGCTCGACCGTATGGGGATTCCCCGCAACGAACCGGTTATCTGCGCCGATTCTCTGGCGGCAACCCGGGCAGCAGTGCAGCAGGTGAATATCCTGCGCCAAAGCCTGGGCTATGGAACCGATGGCGCGGTTATAAAACTGGATGATTTTTCGCTGCGTGATTCTCTGGGCAGCACGGCGCGCGCGCCTCGCTGGGCTGCTGCTTTCAAATACCTGCCCGAGCAGAAGGAAACGGTGTTGCGAGGTATCAGCATCCAGGTGGGACGAACGGGGGTGCTCACCCCGGTGGCGGAGTTGGAGCCTGTTCAGCTTTCCGGTACCACCGTCTCGCGCGCTACTTTGCACAATCAGGATGAAATCGCTCGTAAGGATATCCGCATCGGTGATACGGTGCTCATGGAAAAGAGTGGGGAGATTATTCCCGCTGTAGTGCATGTGGTTGAGTCTAAACGTCCGGCAGGTGCCACACCCTACAGCCTGTATGATGCCGTGGGCGGCGTATGCCCGAGTTGCGGCGCTCCCATTGCTCAGGAGGAGGGGCAGGTGGCCTGGCGCTGCACGAATTTCACCTGTCCGGCACAGGCGGCCATGCGCACGACCTATTTCTGCCGCCGTGAGGCGCTGGATATTGAGAATCTGGGTGGAACAGTAGCTGAAGCTCTGGTGAACCGTGGATTGATTACCACGCCGCTCGACCTCTTTACGCTCACGCTTGAACAGCTGGGTGAGCTCAATCTAGGTACCGATGATGACCCCCGCCGCTTTGGCGAAAAAAATGCAGCCAAGGCCCTGACCGCCCTCCAGAAAGCGCGTACGCTCCCACTGGAACGCTGGCTTACGGCTTTTGGAATTTCATCTATCGGCACCGTAACGGCCAGGGCTGTCGCGCGTTATCACCATAGTCTGGAAGACCTCGCTAATGGGGCGTTCTTGAAGTTATTGCTGACTTTGGAATCTGGCGTGGAGCAGTTTAACGCGCTTAATCCCAAATCCCGGGCCAATAAAGGGATGGATAAGGATGATTTGCTCAATCGGCAGAAGAAGCTGAGGACTGAGCTGGAAGCTGCTGCTGCCGGGTTTGCAGCGCGCGGGTATGTTGCGCTGGTGGCAGATGGTGCTAATAAACTCAAATTTACCAATCCCTTGGGCTCTGTGTCGACTCATAAACTGCTGGACTATTTCGAATCCGCTGCCGGGCATACAGTCTTGTCGACGTTGGCGCGATTGAATATCAATCCGGTATCAATCAGCTATGTGGAGAATATGAATCAGCAGGTCGAGGGCGCGTTGAGTGGTAAGGTATTTGTGCTTACCGGTGCTCTGAGCCGACCAAGACCCGAGTTTGAGAAAATGATTACCGCTGCCGGTGGCAAGGCCACTGGCTCTGTTACGAAGAATACGACCTACCTGGTGGCAGGTGAAGGCGGCGGCTCCAAGCGTGACAAGGCTGCCGGGCTCGGCATTCCCGTTATTGGAGAAGAAGAACTGCTCATCCTGCTGGAAGGAGGTGCGCTGTGAGCGGACGTGCTCTTATATACGGGACCATAGCTATTGATACGCTTATCACCCCGGGGGGGCAGGTGAGCTCTGTCATGGGTGGTTCCGGTCCGTATGCCGCTCTGGCTGCGAGGCTGTTGACAGACCAGGTGGATATGGTCGGCGTGGTGGGTGATGATTTTCCGGAGGCATGGGAGAAAGCGCTTGAGATGCGCGGTGTGAGCATGCAATATGTAGCACACGAGGCAGGGCAGACCTTTGCCTGGACGGGGAAGTATGAGGATGATATGAATAATCGTACCACGGTGAGTCGCACCGAAGGGGTGCAGGAACACTGGGTGATGAAGCTGCCGCAGGAGTTGCAGAAATGCAGTATTGCCGTGGCTACCAATGTGACTCCCCGTCTGCAGAACCGCATGCTGCAGCAGTGTCCCCACGCTTGTTTCCGCATGGCGGATTCCATGAAAAGCTGGCTGGCGCGCGAGCCGGAATATGCCTCCGAGCTGCTCAGTCGTGTAGATTTGATGCTCATGAATGACGAGGAAGCCCAATTCTGGGCCCAGACGGATGACTCCCTGGAGGCCGGCGAAAAATTGCTGGCTGCAGGCCCTCGTTACGCCATTGTCAAGCATGGTAGTGCGGGGTCCACTCTCTTTCACCGCACCCCGGGTGGTGAGACCAAGTTGTTTCGCTGTCCGGCCTGGCCTTTGAAACACGCGCAGGACCCCACCGGGGCCGGGGATGCATACATGGGCGCCCTGGCCGGGTATCTGACCAAGTGCCTCAACAGCGGAAATCCCCGGTGGGATGATATGAAGCGCGGCGTCGCCATCGCCACCGTGGTTGCGGCGGCTGTCTGTGAGAAGTTTGGTACGGTTTCTCTCTTTTCTCTCGGAATTCATGAGCTTGCACGCAGAATTGCTGCGTTTCAGGATATGACTAATTGGGAATAAAAAGGTTGCCAGCTTTCACAGAAAAAGCTTTTCAGCTACTGTTGATTTGGTAGAATAGACGCATGAAGAGCGATGAATTGAAGTACCCGGGGTCGCGCCGCATATATGTGCCGGGTGCGCTGTTTGCTGACGTGCAGGTTGCTATGCGTGAGGTGGAGCAGTCGGATTCCGTGTTCCCGGATGGAAGCACCGAGAAGAATGCGCCCGTGCGGATTTATGATTGTTCCGGTCCATGGGGGGATGCTGATTTTTCCGGTACTGTGGAGCAGGGGCTCCCGGCGTTGCGAGCCGCCTGGATTGCCTCCCGAAACGATGTGGTTCGAGATGCGGATGGATCATTACGCGCGGCGGATGTTTCCCGCCCGCCGACGCAGCGTGAGTACGCGCTGCGGGGGATTATCACTCCGGAGATGGAGTATGTAGCAATCCGGGAAAACCTGGGGCGCATGGAAGCAGTGCAAACCGTGTGTGATGAGTTCCCTCAGAATGAACAGGGTGCTGTAAATGAGGCGGGTACGGGCATGCCCCGGCCCAGCGAACTGGAGTCGCAGCCCGGTTTCGGCCCAGCCAGCCTGAAGCGCCGCGCAGATTTGAATTACCAGCACCCGGCAGAGTCGCTTGCCAAAAGCCAGATGCCCGCTTTCTTTACACCGGAATTTGTGAGGCAGGAAATTGCCGCCGGTCGCGCGCTCATTCCTGCCAATATCAATCATCCGGAGGCTGAACCCATGATTATCGGCCGTCACTTTCTGTGTAAAATCAATGCTAATATTGGCAATTCGGCCATATCTTCAGGCATTGAGGAAGAGGTGGAGAAGCTCCGCTGGGCGATTCACTGGGGCAGCGATACCGTCATGGATCTTTCTACCGGCAAGGATATTCACAAGACCCGTGAGTGGATTCTTCGCAATAGTCCGGTGCCTATCGGCACGGTGCCTGTTTACCAGGCACTGGAGAAATGCGGCGGCCGGGTAGAATATTTATCCTGGCCCATTTTCCGCGATACTCTCATCGAGCAGGCGAAACAAGGTGTGGATTACGTGACGGTGCATGCTGCTCTCTTGCGTCGCTTTGTGCCTCATACTGCGCGGCGTTGTACAGGTATTGTATCCCGTGGTGGCAGTATCATTGCTAAGTGGATGATGATGAAGCAGGAAGAGAACTTCCTCTATACCCATTGGGATGAAGTGTGTGATATTCTGGCAACCTATGATGTGGCTGTTTCCATAGGTGATGGATTGCGCCCCGGCTCCATCGCGGATGCCAATGACTTTGCCCAGCTGGCTGAGCTGGAGGTGCAGGGAGAGCTTACCCGACGCGCCTGGGATAAAGGTGTGCAGGTTATGAATGAAGGCCCGGGGCATGTGCCGCTGCATCTGGTGCCCGAGAATATGCGCAAGCAGCTGGAGTGGTGCTTTGAGGCTCCTTTTTATACGCTAGGCCCGCTGGCAACTGATATTGCACCTGGGTATGACCATATCACCGGAGCGTTGGGCGGAGCTCTGATTGCCCGCCTTGGTTGCGCTATGCTCTGCTATGTGACGCGCAAGGAGCACCTGGGGCTTCCGGATAAGGAAGATGTTCGCGAAGGTGTGGTTACATACAAGCTGGCGGCACATGCGGCAGACCTCGCAAAAGGTCACCCAGGTGCCCAGCTGCGTGATAATGCCCTGGCTAAGGCACGCTTCGAGTTCCGCTGGGAGGATCAGTTCAATCTTTCTCTTGACCCCCACCGGGCGCGCGAGTATCACGATGTCACCCTGCCGCATGCCAGCGCAAAATCTGCCCATTTCTGCTCTATGTGCGGCCCGGATTTTTGCGCTATGAAACTTACGCAGGAAATTCGCAAACAGACTGATTTGACCTGAGTTGCGGCTGGGTGCTGTGTTTTTGATGTTCAATTGGATGTGAGTGAATGCAAAAGCGGGCATCTGCTGTGCAGATGCCCGCTTGAAGCAAGGGGTGATTGTTCTCAGAGACGGATGGCGGCCGAACTCCAGGTGAGGCCGGCACCGAAGGTTACAAGGAGGATGATATCTCCCTTTCTGGCGCGTCCTGTGGAGACTGCTTCATCCAGCGCAATGGCCACGGCGGCGCCGGAGGTGTTGCCGTATTTATGGACATTGACGAATACTCGCTCGGCTGGGATACCCAGTCGCTGCGCCACGGCATTGATGATGCGCAGATTTGCCTGGTGAGGGATAACCAGGTCTACATCTTCCGGCTTGATGCCGGTGCGCTCAATGAGGGAGAGGGCGCTGTCCTTCATGTGTGCCACTGCGTAGCGGAATACTTCGTTGCCTCGCATGGCCAGTGTGTAAAGCTTCTCCTGGATGTTTTCCTCTGTAGTGGGAATGGCAGAACCGCCGCCGGGTACCATGAGCAGGTCGGTGAGTGTGCCGTCCGAACCGATATCGGAAGCAAGCACCGCGCTGTCACCCTCAATGCCGGTGCCGGATCGAAGCACGGCTGCTCCCGCACCGTCACCAAAGAGCACGCAGGTGGAGCGGTCTTCCCAGTTGACGATGTGGCTGAGTTTCTCGGAAGCGATGATGAGGGCTGTTCTGGCCTGGCCGCAGCCGATGTACTGCACTGCTGTCTTGAGGGCAAAGAGGAAGCCTGAGCATGCTGCCGATATATCGAATGCCGCTGCATTCACGGCTCCGATATTGGCTTGCACGTAGCAGGCGGTGGAAGGTGTGAATGTATCCGGCGTAACGGTCGCGACGATGATCAGATCAATTTCTTCCGGGGTTACTCCAGCGGATTCCATGGCCCGCCGGGCGGCCTGGGTTGCCATATCACTGGTCTTTTCGTCGGGGGCGGCAATGCGGCGCTCTTCGATGCCTGTGCGGGTGACAATCCATTCGTTGGATGTGTCTACCATTTTTTCCAGGTCTTCATTGGTGAGCCGACGCTCAGGTACGTAGGAACCTGTGCCGATAAGAGCCACAGGAAGGCGCTTGAATGGTTTGGTGAGATCGTTCATGTCAACTTTGTTTTCGCGATGCTTACGACACTGTCGATACTGACACATTAACACATAATCCATGAGATGGCGAGATTTTTTTTGCCGTATGGCGTAAAATTAGAGTTAACTCTATTTAAAGCCAGTTATCAGTTTTGAAAAATGCGTGAGCGTCGGCGTTTCTCAGATAGCGGAGGTTGAGGTAGCGCGTTTGCAGAAGGATGGCGTTTCGGTGCCCCATTTCTTCCTGCAGGAGGGGGAGGTTGTGGTAGCGTTTCAGATGCATGCTGGCAAAGGTGTGGCGCAGAACGTCGTTTTGCCAGGTTCTGAAGCCGGCTCTTTGCCTGAGGAGCAGCCAGAGTCGTTCCCAGTTGCAGGGGGCGATGCGCTGGTCAGGTGCTTTCATTTGTCGCAGCAGGCATCTGGCGCCACCCCGTAGCGGGACTGCTCTTGCACCACCTGTTTTACTGTTAAAGCTTTCAATGTAGACCAGGCGCTCAGATGGGTCGATATCTGACCAGTGCAGGCGACGTACTTCCATAGGACGGATACCGCACCATAGCATGAGACGCAGTGGTGCTTCCATAGGGAGAAGGCGTATATCATGTCTGCATGCATGCAGCAGGCTCCTGATTTGTTTCAGATTCAGGATTTCGATGCGCTTTTCCTCAACCTGCGGTCGCAGAATGGCTTTTGCCGGGTTCTGAGTGCACCAGCCTTGGCGGATTGCTTGAGTAAAAACGCTGTGCAATACGGTCTGAGCCTTCCGGAAACTATGTGCGCTATGACCGAATTGAGCCTGCAGCATGACGCGGCATTTCGGAATGCTGATGAATCTGATGGGCATCTCCGCGAAACCGGGATAGAGGCACATGCGGTTAATGTATGAGCGTAAATCGGCCAGCGTGCTGGGGCGGCGGTGGGTTCTGGCCAGGATGCTGAAATCAGCGGCTTCTCTGAAACTGACCGTTTCTTCGCTATCCTCCAGGGCCTTCGCAATTGCTTTTACAACGCGCCTGAGTTGCTGGAAGAACTCCTGATTCTCATGGGCAGCATCTTCTGTGAGTTTTACGAGTATCTGCGCAGGGGCCTCCGGCAGGGGAAGAGTAACGGCTGAGCTGGTTAAATGAGAGGACGTATTCATACGAGAACTCTATTACATTGCTCCGGAGTTGTCACATCGCTTTCCCCAAAAACCACGTTTTGCCCATTTGCGCTTGCCAGATGAGGCGAAATGTGATACTCTCACCCGCGTACGTTTTCCCATCCGCATGAATAAGGAATATCGCATCGTCATTGGTTCAGATCACAAGGGGGTTGATCTGAAGGAAGCCGCTATCGAGATTTTGAAAGACTGGGGATTCCAGGTGGAGGATGTGGGTCCTGCCACAAAGGAATCCTGCAACTATGCCGAGTATGCCAACGCAGTCTGCAAGCGCATTGTTGATGGTCGCGCTGACCGCGGCGTGCTGATTTGTTTCTCCGGTCTGGGTATGAGTATTGCTGCCAACCGTTGGAAGGGCGTTCGCGCTACACTTTCCCGCACCCCGCAGGAGGCTGCTTTTGCCCGTCATCACAATGATTCCAATGTGCTCTGCATGGCATCTGCTTTCCTTTCTCCGGAGTCTATGGAAGAGGTGCTGCGTATCTGGCTCGATGCCGAGTACGAAGGTGGTCGCCACGTGAACCGCCTGCTGGTGGGTTCCGGTTCACCGCTCTCCGTCAGTGACCCTGAGCTGGCTTCCTATATTGAAGAGGAACGCTGCCGCCAGAACAATAACATCGAGCTTATTGCATCCGAGAACTTTACTTCTCCTGCCGTGATGGAGGCTCAGGGCTCTTGCCTGACCAACAAGTACGCCGAAGGTTATCCCGCCCGCCGCTGGTACGGCGGCTGTGAGGTTGTGGACAAGGTGGAGCAGCTGGCTATTGACCGCGCCAAGGCTCTGTTCGGTTGCGATGCTGTCAATGTGCAGGCTCACTCCGGCTCTTCTGCCAACCAGACCGTTTACCACGCCTGCATCAACCCTGGTGATACGATTCTGACCATGGACCTGGCATGCGGTGGTCACCTTTCCCACGGTTTCTTTGCCAACTTCTCCGGCAAGGCCTACAAGGTGGAACACTACGGCGTGGATCCCGAGACTGAGATGATTGATTACGATGCTCTGGAAGCAAAGGCCAAGGAAGTGAAGCCTGCGCTGATTCTGGCCGGTGCTTCTGCCTACTCCCGCACGATTGATTTTGCCCGCATCCGCCAGATTTGTGACGAAGTAGGCGCTATCATGTTCGTGGATATGGCCCACATTGCCGGTCTGGTTGCCGCAGGCGTGCATCCGTCCCCGGTGCCTTATGCTGATTTCGTCTCCACCACCACCCACAAGAGCCTGCGAGGCCCGCGTGGCGGCCTGGTGATGTGCAAGGAACAGTGGGCCAAGAAGCTCGACAGCGCCACTTTCCCCGGTCTGCAGGGCGGCCCGCTCATGCATGTGATTGCCGCTAAGGCAGCCTGCCTCGGCGAGGCACTCAAGCCTGAGTTCCGTGAGTATGCCCAGCAGATTGTCAGGAACGCCAAGGCTATGGCTGAGAAGCTGAATCAGCTTGGCTTCCGCATTGTGGCCGGCGGCACGGATAATCACTGCTTCCTTGTAGACCTGAGCAGCAAGGGCCTCAACGGCGCCGAAGCCCAGGTAGCTCTCGATAAGGTCGGTATCACTGTGAACAAGAATGCTATTCCCTATGATAAGGGCAGCACCTTCAAACCCAGTGGTATCCGCATCGGTACCCCGGCTGTGACGACCCGAGGCATGAAGGAGGATGATGTGCGCAAGGTGGCCGAATTCATTGGCCGCTGTCTGGGTATCCTCGCCGCCCAGAAGGTGTGCGAAACTCCCGGTGCCTACGATGAGCTCCGCGCTGAGGTTTCTGCCTTTAACAAGAACTTCCCGATGCCGTAAGTACGCGCTTGTTCTATCCTGAAAAACTGGAGGGGATGTATCTGCAGCCCCTCCTGTTTTTTATATGCTTAAATCTTCTGGTCTGCCTGTTATTTCCAGCTTGACGCAGGCGGGGGAGTGATGATAAGCTTAACCCATGAGTACTAAGTTCAGTTGGGAATTACGCCCTCTGGACGGAAGTGTGGACTATGGCGAGGAACTGAACCTGCAGCTGCCGCTGCTGGTGAGGAAGCTACTAGCTCAGAGAGGCATTTCCGGACGAGAGAGGGCACAACGATTCCTGAAACCCAAACTAGCGGATCTAGGAGACCCTTTCGCCTTGCGGGAGATGGATGCTGCCGTTGAGCGCATCTTCCGCGCGGCAGACAACGGCGAGCACGTCTGCATCTACGGTGATTACGATGTGGACGGCGTGAGCTCGGTTACCTTGCTCTACACGATTCTGCGAGCCTTCGGCATACGGACGGATTATTTCATTCCAGTCCGTACGCGTGAGGGCTACGGACTGAGCGAGGAAGGAATGGCCAACGCCATCCGGCAGTGCGGGGGGAAGCCAGACCTGATTATAGCTGTAGATTGCGGCACTTCATCTGTTGATGAAGTGGCATGGTTGCAGGATCAAGGGATTGATGTGGTCATTCTGGACCATCACGAGGCCAGCACCAGCGGTCGTCCGCCGGCAGTGGCAGTGGTCAATGCCAAGCTTGAGGAATCCAGCCCCTTCACTTATCTGTGTAGTGCCGGGGTGGTGTTCAAACTGGCGCATGCCATGCTGAAATGCCGGCGTCTGGCTCATTTTGACCTGAAACAGTATCTGGATGTAGTGGCCGTGGCCACGGTGGCAGACATCGTTCCGCTCGTGGAGGAAAACCGCCTGCTTACCCGGCATGGCCTGCGGGTGATGGAAAGCGGTGGCAATATCGGCATCCAGGCTCTGAACCGGGTGACGAATCTGAACCGCCGGCCGAGTGCGAGCCATGTTTCATTCCGTATCGGCCCGCGTTTGAATGCCGCGGGCCGCATGGATAACCCGCTGGATGCGCTCAACCTGCTGATGACCCGCGATACCGCCATGGCTATGGAACTGGCCGAACGTCTGGAAATGCACAACAGAGCCCGGCAGCAGGAGGAAGAGAAAATCCGCCATGAGGCCATGGAGATGCTGGCTCGCACCTTTTCCCCGGAGCGTGATAATGTGATAGTGCTTGGTTCACGTACATGGCATCCCGGGGTGGTGGGAATTGTGGCTTCGCTGCTGATGCGCCGGTATCATAAGCCGACCTTTGTGATTTCCCTGGATGAGAATGGCATTGGTAAGGGAAGCGGACGTTCGATTCCGGGGGTATCGCTGGTGCAGGCCATTCACGCATGCTCGGATGTACTCATCTCGGGCGGCGGTCATGATATGGCAGCAGGTCTGGTGATTCACGAGTCGATGATGGATGCCTTCCGCGAGAGGTTCAATGATTTTGTGCGGGCCAGTACGGATCCGGAGAAACTGAAGCCCGTGTTGAATATCGATGCCGAGGTGACCTTCCCGGAGCTGACGCTGGATCTGCTGGATAGTTACGAACTGCTGGAGCCGTTCGGGAATTCGAATCCGCAGCCTGTATTCATGAGCAGAAATGTCATGTTGACCGATGCTCCCCGGCATCTTCAAGGGAATCATTTGCGCCTGGGCTTGCGACAGGGGACATGCGAATGCGATGCCATGTATTTCAATGGCGGCTCAGTGCGCCTGCCCGACCCGCCCTGGGATATAGCATTCACTATTGACCGCAATGTGTGGCGGGGCCGGGTATCCCTTGCTATTTCGATTCAGGATATACGTCCTGCAGCCTGTATATGAGTAAAAAGTCACAGACGTTATTGCGGAAACAACGCCGAGCAAACGAGCCCGAGTTCGGTGACTGGCGTGTGCCGCTGGACAATCCGAGAGAAGCCGGATTTCTGAAGACAACTCCGCTGAATGTGCTGCGTCGTTTGCATGTGCAGGCTGCTTACTGGCAATCCATCGAGCCTGTTTACGCCGCAGATCCGCTGGACGAATGGCACCCGGTGCACGGCTGGCAACGTGCTATCCGCCTGGTAATCGGATTGTTCTTCTTGCTGCCTTTGTCGGTAGTGATGGTATTTGCCCTGCTGATGCAGCTCTACCATGCAGCGCCTGTGGTGGGAAACATAGATTTCTGGCAGAGCGTACCAGTCTGGTACAGCGTGCTGGGGGCTCTGGTGTTCATCAGCCTCAAATATTTCCGTTTGGTAGACCCTATCCTCATGTATGCGTATGTGATGGGGCATGAGTTTACTCACGCTATAGCTGCGTTGTTGTGCATGGGGAAGGTGCAGGCTGTGAGTGTTGATCTGGACGGCGGGTATGTCGATACAGACACCGATAACCTCTTTGTGGCGCTTGCTCCATACTTTGTGCCGTTCTGGATGTTGGTGTGGCTGGCGGTGTTCTTTGTCGCGAACTGGATACACCCCTTTGCATCCTACTTGCCATGGTTCTACGCCGGGTTTGGCTTCTGGTGGTGTTTCCACGTGTATTGGACGCTGTGGCTTATTCCGCGAGAGCAGCCGGACCTGTTGGAAAATGGTGTTGTCCTCTCGTTTCAGATTATCCTGCTTACCAATATTGCAGGTTTGTTGCTCATGCTCCGCTGCTTCGGCGTCATCAGTTTTCGTGGCTATCTGCATGACTTCGTGAGTTGCGCCAAGGAAATTCACGCGACTTGTGCCGACCTGTATCAGTGGCTTTTGCAACTCATTTGAGTCAGCAAGGGAAATTTGCCTTGCATGAAGCTGTAATTCTGCCATAATTTCCGCGCTCATGTTGAATCAAGAAGTGATTACAGAGGCAGAGACCGCTGCCATTCAGATACCCGCTGGCAATGCCGTGCTGCTGCCGGAGGGGTCGCGCATTTATGTCACCCAGATGCTCGGCAATTCCATAACCGCCGCCACTGATGTGGGCCTGGTGCGCATCTCCCGCGAGGAGGCTGCCCGCGCCGGCATCATTGCCGCCTCGCAGGCTGTGCAGGAGTGCGATGAGAATCTGACTCTGGAGGAGCGCATCTGGAAGGTGCTCAGCAATATCTATGACCCGGAAATCCCGGTGGATATCGTGAACCTCGGGCTTATCTACGGGGTAGAGGTCATTCCGCAGAAGGAAGGGGGCAGCCATGTGAGTGTGCAGATGACGCTCACGGCTCCCGGTTGCGGCATGGGCCCGCACCTGATGGCTGAGGCCGAAATGGGCATCGCTGCGCTGGAGGGTGTGAAGAGTGTGGATATTGAGTTTGTGTGGGATCCGCCGTGGAATCAGGAAATGATGACAGAGGAAGCCCGCATGCAGTTAGGTCTGGAATAAATCGAAGCATGGGTAAGGTAACCCTGGAGTTGACAGAGTCAGAAATGCGGGACCTGGCAGAGGTTTGCGCGATGTCACTGACTCTTCTCGGACAGGCTATGCCGGATGGCCGCAATCCGCGGGCAGACGCCTGGCAGAAGCTGCTGGTGGAGATTGTCAAGGCAGGCCGCACTGTTCCCGGCATTGCCCGTGATATGGAACTGAATCCGGACTGCGGATATTGGTTTTTCAAAAGACCGTATATTGATCAGGCTTTTTATTCTGATGTGCTGGATGAATACCGCGATGCTGCATTCTGGGAGGAATTGGTGATGCGCATTTCGTTCCGGACACTGGTGGAATATTACGGGCAGGACGAGGTGGAGTCCATGAGCCCGGAGGAGCGGAGTTCGAGGACGGCTGCGCTCGAGAAGTCCTTGTGGGAAGAAGTGTCCCGGCATGGTGCATCCCGGTTGCTTTTCATGCTCCCGCCAGAAGAAAGCTGATAAAAGAAAGAGCCTCGGTTCAAGCCGCGGCTCTTTCTGATTTGTCAAAGAATATCGGCGACTGATATGCTGGAAGTGCAGCTTTGCTGCTGATCACAACTAGTCCGGTAACAGGGGTGGCAAGGGGTATGCAGACTTGCTGTTTTGTGACCGTCGCCCAGTGGAGCGTAGACCGCGGTGAGGCGGCTCGCCATGATGACATGGCACCGGCACCCCACCAGCGCAGCCAGCTGTGGCAGAAGTCCGTCCACCGCATACAGCCTGCACTGAGCTCCCAGTACCTGAGAGACCGTTTCCGGCTGCACAATGGAGCAGGGAATACCCAGTCGTTCTGCCATGACCTTTGCCGCTTCCTCATCCCGCTGAAGAGCCAGCAATGTCGTATTGCTCCCGAGCTGCTGCACCAGCTCTTTCCATTTTGCATCCTCCCAGGAATCGGCAGAACCAAGCGTAGAGAAGGGGGCTATGAAGTTGCCTGCGGCGTCAGCATTCCCCTGGTCCGGGTCTGCATACGGCAGACCTTTCGGCTTGAGATGCAGCCGGAGCAGCCGGAGGTAATCCTGACTCTTGTGTTCGGGCGGTTCCCCGACTGGAAGTACGCATTTCTTGCGGAACTGCCTGCTGAGGGGGGAAGCAGCAAATCCACTGATATACATCGGCAGCAGAGCTTGCAGACTCCGGAATACCTTGCGATTATCACTCAGCATGTACAGCACATCGTAGGGGCCGTCCTTGTATTGCTCGTCGGCCTCCATCTGGCGAATGGGATTTCTGGTAGATACTACGTGTGCCACGTAGTCCTGCGTTTTCCAGAATGGGATTTGTTCCTCGGGGGTGATGAGGTTGAGCTGGATGTCGGGGCGGCTTGCTTTAAGCTCCCTGAGCATCGGGATGGTGAGAAGCGCATCTTCAAATGCCTCGGGCAGGCAGAGAATGATGCGGAAGGGAAGGGTGGCATGCTGCCTGATGAGCTCCAGCTGGTCATCATCAAGGTAAGCAGGGGCGAAGTTAGCCGTCGTTTTCCAGCGGTGGTGCATCCAGAATCCGTCCAGTATGCTCTGGCGCTGGACTTCTGCAAGAGCGTCGTTCACCGCCATCGTAATACGTGCGCTGCTGGTCTCCCCCTCGGGAATGCTGATGTAATTGTTCAGCACGGCATCCCATTTGCCGAGCCCGGTGTTCCGGGTAGCCACTGCCAGCAGGTGCCCGTTGCCCTTGCATCTCTTATAGATGAGCGAAGGCAGGGGGGTGGTGCCGGTCACTTTGCCGAAGTAGGGAACGAAGACGCCCTGCTGGGTGAACTGGTCGCTCAGCACGCCGAGCATGCCGCCCTGACCCGCCAGGCGGAATACTTCCTTGAGCCCTTTCTTGTTGCTGAACATCTCGCAGCCGTAGCGTGTGCGCCCCCGCAGTACCATGTCTTCCAGTACCGGGTTGTCGAGCCGGCGGTACATGGAGCCGTACCGCTTCACTTTTGCAAAGTACGGGCGGATGCGGGCCAGGATTTCCCAGTTGCCGGCATGCGGAATGCAGGCCACAATGCACTGCCCCTGTGCGGCTCTGTCTTCAAATTGATTTCCTCCAATCACATTGACGGAGCGCTTGAGCTCCTTGTCTGTCATGAGCCCTGTCTTGAGGGTGCAGGCCATGTTCATGCAGGTGCGCACGATGTTGCGACGCACCAGTGCGCTGAGTTTGCGCCCCCGCAGCATGGGGTCAACGACGATGCGCATATTGCGTGCCACAATGCGCCGCCGTTCGGGGAAGGCGAGCCAGGCAAGATACCCGATACAGCGACCCACCAGGGCAATGAGGCGGATATCCAGCAATCGCAGGATGCCGCAGAAGACCTGGTAGACGAACCCGCCAGCCTTCTGTGAGAAGGTGGCTTTGGAAACGCTGTCCGGGGCTGTTGCCATGGGATGAGGGTGGAATTAATTGATGGTCATGAAACGCGGGACGTAGAAAGGCTTGCGGGTGTAGGGGTCCCATACCTTGTCACCCACCTTGCTGTTGGTGTAATCCAGCTGGTAGTACGGCTCGTAGGGAGATACAAGGATGTTGGAGAATTCGCAGGGCAGTGCGTAAGGCAGACCATCTTCTGCATATTCAATGCGGCCTGCAAGGTGGCCTGAAGGCGGCAGATCATAGGGGTTCACCTTTACCCAGTTGGTCGAGGCCGGCTTGCCATCGAGGTCGGCAATGACGTGAGGGGGGCGTTCTCCCGGGTATTCGTCGCGGATGAAGCGGTCCGCAATTTGCTGGAAGATGCAGGAGCTGAGGCTCAACATGCAGAATGTTGCGATGACAGGCAGTATCAGTTTACGCGCGTTCATGGTGTAATGTCTGTTTAATTTAGAAAGTGGGTTATGAAGGCCGGTACGGAACAAGGCTCACCCGGCTGTCCTGGCCGTTTTTCCCCTGGGTGAAGTGAGGGCAGTATCCGTGCTCTTCAATGATGGCGTTTATTTCCGGGTAGCAGTTTAAGAGTGTACCCAGCGCAGGAGTCAGCACGCTGATATGGCGTTCCGGAATGCCTACCAGGCCGATACTGCCGCCGCGAGGCAGATTCCCCGGCAGCGGCTCACCTCCGTGGAAGTCTACCTTGAGTGAGGGAACCCCGTTTTCCACGATTTGACGGAAGGATAGATGAACGGCCGTGGTCTGGTGTATGTTAGACCCGATGAGACGGTCAATAATCAGTTCTGCATAGCCGTCGTGAATGCGTACGGCCAGCCCGTTGCCGTGAGTGATGATGGAAAAGACGCCTGTCTGGCGCATGCGGCAGGTTTCGCGCAGGAAACGGTTGATTTCAGCTTCTGTGAAGCTGATTTCCTGACCATTGGCATTGCGCAGAAGTGCTGTCAGGTCACGTGCGCTGCCATTGTCTGCATATCCCGCGATATCTTTCATGTCCTGCGGTGTCCACATGCTGTGAATGGTGCGGGTGAGCACAATGGTAAACACCAGGAAGATGATGATGGCCAATGCACCCCATAAATTGAAACGCCGCCAGATTTCACGGAAAATGCTGGGGGCTTCCTGCTCCTCTTCCTCTTCTTCTTCCCCGCTGGGGTTGGCAAAGAAAGCGCGTTTGGTGATGTCTTCTCCCTCCGCTTCTTTGCTGAACAGGAATCCCCACAGGGAAGTGTCCTTCTCTGCTAGTTTCTTGGTCCGTTTTTTGTTGCTCGTGCCAGACATGCTGTACTACCTCACCAGTATAGAGCTTTTTTCCTCACAAGAAAAGGAAAAAACGAGACACGCACAGGAATTGACAGAAGAAAATCAGGCGTCTTCAAGTGCCCAGCGAAGGTATTTGAGTGATTCTCCCCAGATTTTGCGGCTAGTGCTGCCGAGAATGACAACGATGACAGCGCGCCCATTGCTTGAGGCACAGGAGATGAGGCACTTGCCTGCCAGGTTGGTATAGCCGGTTTTCATGCCCTGAACCCAGGGGTGACTGGTCAGAAGACGGTTGGTGGAGCGAATCATGCGTACAGAGCCGTTGTTGCGGCGGAATTCGTACGCAGGAATGTTAATCATGCCGCGAATCGTCTTGTTGTTGTATGCATAGCATGCGGCGAGCGCCATATCGTAAGCGGTGGAATACTGTTCGGCAGGGAGCCCGTTCGGATTGGCAAAGTGGGTGTTGAACATGCGCATTCGCCGCGCACGCTCATTCATGCGGTCCACGAAGGCATCGACACTGCCGGCGCAGTCGCGGGCCAGGGATAAAGCCACGTCATTGAAACTGCCGGTGAGCATGGCCTGCATGAGGGTCCGGCGTGAGTATTGCTCACCGGCCCGCAGATTGAGGCGGATGGGGCGCGCCATGCGGTCAGATGCCTTGATGGTCACGACTTTGTCGAGGTTCTTTGTATCGCAGACGCAGAGTGCAGTAATGATTTTCTGCGTGCTGGCAACCTGCCGGCGCGTATTGGCATTGAAACCGTACAGGACGTTACCATTGTAGGGATCAATGACGCAGACGGCCGCGCAGTCCGGTTCGGGTGCCGGAGTGGAAGGCATGCGCAGGGGCCGCACGGGATTCAGCCCGTTGTCGTACGCCCGGCGCACACGGCGGGCTTCCATGGGAATGCGGGCCGGGCGGTGCCCAGCTGCGGGCTGGTATTGGGAAAAGGGATTGGGAAATGCCCCATCTGCAGGTGCAGTGGCGAAAGAAAGGGCGCAGAGCGTTATGAGGTGGGCAAGAAAACGCATGGCGCAACAGTCTATTTCAGCTGCCCTGCATTTGCAAGTCTAAAGTACGTTCACCTGGTAGCTGCATAGCGGCCGCCGGGCAGGGGGGTGATGCGGCGGGCAATCTGCAGGCGCATGAGCAGCGGGTTGAGTTCACCTGCCCCGTGGCCTAGTGCAGAGCACAGGGCATCCAGTGTGTCATGACCTGCCTGGATGGCTTTTATCAGAGCTTCGGCATCATCTCCGGAGGTCTGAGGTTGAGGCGTATCACGGCGGACTGGTGCATCCGGGGACGTGAAGAGCTCGAGCTGCTGATGCCCGCTCCAGTTCATGTCCTGCAGCAGTTCGCGCGGGGATGTACAGAGCGTTGCTCCGTCGCGTATCAAGGCATGGCAGCCGCGTGAGCTGCCAGCAGTGATGTGCCCGGGAATGGCAAAGACGCTGTTGCCATAGTCCGTGGCTGCCATGTTGGCGGTATGCAGGGATCCGCTGTGCTGCGGTGCTTCCACTACCAGCGTGGCCCGGCTCCAGGCGGCTACGATGCGGTTCCGCTGCGGGAATGTGGTGCGGCTCGGGCGCATGTACATGGGGAACTCGCTCACCAGCGCCCCGTGGCCAGCGCAGATGCGGTCTGCCAGTTCAACGTTCTCGTCCGGGTAGAGACTGGCCATGCCGAAACCGAGCACGGCCAGGGTGCGACCTCCGGCATCCAGTGCGCCCCAGTGTGCGGCGGTATCAATACCCCGGGCGAGGCCGGAAATGATGGTGCAGCCTGCATCTGCCAGCTCACAGCCGAAGCGACGGGCTGTGGTCATGCCATAGGGTGTTGCCTGTCTGGTGCCGACGATGGCGACACTGCGGTCACTGTCGCTGGCCATCCAGTTGCCTCGTACGTAAAGCACGATAGGCGGGTCATGCATCCGCCTCAGGAATTCAGGGTATTCGGAATCAAGCAGCGTCACAATGCGGACGTTGTACTGCGCTGCACAGTCCAGTTCCGCCCTGGCATTGGTGCAGTTTTTCCAGTCGGCTATGGACTCAGCCAGTTTCGGACCAATGCGGGGCACATTGGCCAGCATACTCGCCTGAGCGTGGAGCACATGCTCGGCACTGCCGAAAAAATCCAGCAGTGCCTGAATCCTCATTGACCCGAGACCGGGGATGAGGTTGAGCGTGATAAGAGCCTCCTGGGGAGAGAGCATGCGGACGTTATCAGTGCTCTACGGTGAAGTCGAGACCCAGGTCAAGAGAGGGCACGGAGTGCGTGAGGCAGCCGAAGCTCATGAAATCCACACCTGTCTCTGCGGCAGCCGGGGCCGTAGCCAGTGTGAGCCCGCCGGATGCTTCGAAGTACGGCTTGCAACCCTGTCCGCGCATTTCGACAGCCTTCCGCATGTCATCGTTGCTCATGTTATCAAGCAGGATGTAGTCCACGCCTTCCAGTTTCAGGAAGGCTTCCACCTGCTGCAGATTGTCGGCTTCCAGCTGTACTTCCACTCCAGGACGCTCGGCCTTGAGTCTGTTGATACAGGACTGCAGGTGGTCGATGTTGCCATCGGTCATCAGGTGATTATCTTTCACCATGGCGCGGTCGTAGAGCCCGAGACGATGGTTGTTGCCGCCGCCATGCACCACGGCGGCTTTCTCGAGCAGTCGGTAACCCGGGGTGGTCTTGCGAGTGTCGAGGAGTTTGCATTCTGTGTGGCTGATTGCTTTGACGTACTTATGAGTCATGGTGGCCACGCCGGAAAGTCGCTGGATGAAGTTGAGAGCGGTACGCTCTGCTCCCAGAATGGACTGCGCCTTGCCTTCAATCATCATCACCACGGCGCCAGGCGAAACTTCATCACCATCGTTCAGGTACACTTCCACCTTCAGGGTCGGGTCGACGGCCTTGAAGACGGACCGGGCAACTTCTACTCCGGAAAGCACGCCCTGGGTGCGGGGGCGCAGCAGGGCTCGTGCCTGCAGCTCTGCCGGTACAAAATAGAGGGAGGTCACGTCTCCATCGCCAAAATCTTCGTCGAGCGCCAGTTTGATGAGCGCTTCCATGTTATCGGATACCTTAGTGTGGCTCATGGGCCAGATGATAGCCCGCCGGCGCTCAATTGTAAAGGCAGAAATGCGCTGTATTATGCACTAGATTGCGCTTGCCATGATTTTGCCTGCGTGATAGAATCGGCGCGCTATGTTCTACATCACGACAGCGATTGACTACACAAATGGCGCTCCCCATATCGGGCATGCGTATGAGAAGGTACTGGCAGATGTTCTGGCTCGCTGGCACCGAATGTGTGGCGAGGACGTGTTCTTCCTGACGGGTGTGGACCAGCACGGCCAGAAAGTGCAGCAGAAAGCAGAAGCTGCCGGTATGCAGCCCCAGGAATATGCCGACATGGTGACTCAGAAGTTTATTGACCTCTGGGAGCGGCTCGGTATTCAATATGATGGCTGGGCTGCCACTACAGATGCCCGCCACCAAGCCTGCGTGCAGGCTATTCTGAGCGATCTGAAAGAGAAGGGGTGTCTTTACAAGAAGGGCTACAAGGGGTTTTACTCTATCCGCCAGGAGCAGTTCCTGACCGATAAGGAACGCAATGAACAGGGCGAGTTCGGCCCGGAATGGGGCGAAGTGGTGGAGCTGGAGGAAGAAAACTGGTATTTCAACCTCAGCCAGCAGGTCGATTGGCTCAAGAATTACGTGACCAACCACCCGTCGGTTGTGATTCCGGAGTTCCGCCGCCAGGACCTGCTGAATGCCATTGAACGTGCAGCTGGTGTGGATCTTTGCATCTCCCGCCCGAAAGACCGTCTTTCCTGGGGAATCCCGCTGCCCTTTGACCCGGACTTTGTGACCTATGTGTGGTTCGATGCTCTGGTGAACTACATCTCCTTTGCCGGCTACAAGGCTGCTGAGGGCTCCGGTCTGCCGGAGTTCAGCAAGCTGTGGCCCGCCGCCTGTGAGGTGATTGGCAAGGATATCCTGGTGCCGGCACACGGTATCTACTGGCTTTGCATGTTGCACGCTATGGGCTTTGCGGACGACCAGATTCCCGCTCTGCTGGTGCATGGCTGGCTGAATATCAAGGGCGAGAAGATGTCCAAGTCTCTCGGTAATATCGTGGATCCGAACGATTTGTGCGACGCTTTCGGCGCCGAAGCCGTGCGCTACTATTTGGTGCGTGATACCAAGACCGGCTACGACAGCGACTTTGACCCCGAGCGCATGAAGATGATTTACAACACGGAGCTTGCCAATGATATCGGCAACCTCTGCAATCGTTCGCTTAATATGTGCGTGCGCTACTGCGGCGGCACTGTTGCCATCGGCTCGGAGGATGATGAGCTTTCCGCCGCGCTGCGTGAGAGCATGGCCGGCACTGTAACGAAGTTTACCGAATGCATGAACAGTTACAATACCGCAGATGCTCTGGCTGCGTTGAACGCCCACGTGGGCTTGTGCAACAGCTATATTGAGCAGAAGCAGCCCTGGGCGTTGTCCAAGGATGAAAGTAAACTGCCGGAGCTGAACCGCGTGCTGGCTCACCTTCTGGAATGCTGCGCCCAGGTTGGTTTCCTGCTTGGCTGCGTGCTGCCGGAGGCGTCCGCCCGCATCCTTTCCCAGCTTGAACTGAATCTGGCTGGTCTTACACCGCAGACGATGACCTGGGGACTGGTTAAGGATGGTCACCGCGTGCAGGCTCCCAGCCCGGTGTTCCCCCGCATCCTCTCTGCTGAGGAAAAGGAGAAGATGGCTGCCAAGGCTGCCAAGGCTGCAGAGAAGGCAGCACGCAAGGCGGCTCAGCAGGGTTGAAACTTGAATCTCCCATCAACGGAAAAGGTCTGGGATTATTTCCCAGACCTTTTTTTGATAGGTGGTAACTCAGATTTCCTCCACGAGCCCGAAGTAGTCAACGGGGGTGCCCGAGTCCAGATCGGTGATGAGCCAGATGAAGGGTCGCGTAAAGGAGATGACCCGGGCTGCGTAGTTCAGCGCATCATCTGCGGGGACTTTGGTCGCTGATTCGGTGAGATGCACCGAAATGCTCTGGATGAAGGCGCCGAGATGAATCTTCTGCGGTGTCAGGGGTGAGAAGTCAGCCGCTTCGGTGTCGAATAAGGCTTTGAGGCCCAGGCGGCGCAGTGAGTCCCGCATGTCATACGGCAGAACGATTTGCTCCAGACGCGGAAGCTCCACCAGCGTGTCTTCCGGTGTAGTTGCCGCCAGCTCTTTGCGGATGCTGGTCAGTCGGGCCGGCGTGAGCGCCGATGCGAATGCCCGGGCATCGCCAGCTGGAAGAATGCCGATGAATACAAGAGATGGGTGCGCATCCGCGCTCTGAGCTTTGAATGGCAGAACCACGGCCTGCCAGCTGTTGTCCGCAGCTCGTACCATGCGGTACATGCCGCGGCTGCGCATCTGGTGAAAATGCGGCATGCCGCCGCTGGCGCTATCAAAATCTGCCGTGCAGGAGTTTGCCGGATGAAAGGGAATCTCCCAATCCAGCTTGCAATGGGAGGTGCAGCCGGCCAGCAGGCGTGTGCGGCTGGTCACCATGTTACTGTCGGCCATTTGAAGTGATGCGTTTGCTGTGGCGGGAATCAGCAGGCCATTGAACAAGCTCAGCGCCATGGGGAGGTTGTCCGAGAATGGCAACGGCATGACGCCGTGCAGTTCTGCGGACCTGGGCAGATTGTAATCCATGGCCAGCAGGGCTGCTGCCAGCGGCTCTGCTGAGCGTGGCGTTGATTCTTCTGTCAGTTGCAGGTGGTTCAATTCCTCCAGAGTCTTTCCTGCCGCAATTTCCTTGAGCGCAGAAAGCGCGTGAGTCAGCGTGTGAGGTGCCACCAGCACATTGCCCGTTTTTTCACACAGTGCGTGTTGGAAGAGGTGAAGGCTGAATGAATCCGTCTGCAATTCCTTGACCTGAGCGTCAGCTTGTGATGGTTTCATTTGCTCCTGCTGCTGGTTGAGATAGCCGACCCATCCCCCGGCCAGTACGCCCAGGGTAGCCAGTGTCGGAAGCAGGATTCGGGTGACATTCATCGTCAGGAGTATAGTGAAAGTTCCTCATCCAGCCTCGGGCTGGGGGCCACGCAGAATCGCGAGCCGAGCTCGATGCTGGCACGGTTGCCAAGCGAATTGCGGAAGGTGATATGCACCGGCGTCTTGCCTGGGTATTTCTGCAGCACTTTCTTGATGAGCTCCAGGTCCCCGGCGTTGTGGCGTGCGGTGTTGAGCGTGATTTCGTAATGCTTCGATTTGCCGCCCCGGCGCTTGGTGCCGGAGCCAATCTGCTCCAGTCCGTTGGCTGAGACTTTCTTGCCACCCGTCTTTTCATCCTCGCTGATGCGGCCGCGGAACTGGACAAAATTACCCGCTGTGAGCAAGTCTTCCTGCTCGGCTGCCTTTGTGTACGAATCACCCCAGAGCAGGGCTTCTGTGCTGCCTGTGAAGTCTTCCACCGTGATGATGGCAAACTTCTGCCCGCTCTTGCTGACCTTGATATTGACGGCGCGGAGCATGCCTGCCATATCCTTCGCGCCCCGGATTTCCTCTGCGGTGAGGTCGGGCAGGGTGCCGATGGGCAGGTACTTGGGTGAATCGATGATGCCACGCATGCTATCCAGCGGGTTGCCGGTGAAGTAGGCGCCTGTCAGGAATTTTTCTTCATCGAGGCGTTTATCCTTCGGCCATTCCTGGAGAATGGCGGATTCAACCGCTGCGGAGGTTGTCTCCGTCATATCAAAGAGTGCCATCTGACCGGCTTCAGCATCCTTGTGTACGCTGCTGGCGCCGTTGATGCACTGCTCGATGCTCTCGAAAATCTGGGCGCGGCACACGTGCATCCAGTCGAAGGCGCCGCACTGCACCAGCACTTCAATCTGGTTCCGGCGCACATTCTGCGGCGGGATGCGGTAGCAGAAATCTTCCAGACTCTTGTAGGGGCCGTTCTTTTCGCGTTCTTCTACGATGACACGCACTGTTTCCGAGCTCATGCTCTTCACCGACGCCAGGCCGAAGCGCA
This sequence comes from Akkermansia sp., assembly GCA_017504805.1. Classification (GTDB taxonomy): domain Bacteria; phylum Verrucomicrobiota; class Verrucomicrobiia; order Verrucomicrobiales; family Akkermansiaceae; genus Akkermansia. Next base: position 51,492 of record JAFVQN010000136.1, read on the forward strand.
CGGCGAGTTTGCCGTTGGGCATGGTTTCGGGGCGGAATTTGACAGCACTGTGGTTGACGCAGGGACCCAGTACTTCTATTCCCATGCGGATGGCCTCCTGAATAAAGACGCCGATTTTTTCATTGGTGGCCTCGTTTGTCATGAGTCCGCAGAGGAATTCCACGGGGTAGTGGGCTTTCAGGTAGGCGGTCCAGTAGGAAATATGACCGTAGCAGGCGGAGTGCGACTTATTGAAACCGTAGCCGGCAAACTTCTGAATCTTGTCGAAGATGGCATTTGCCGTGGCTTCGTCAATCTGGTTCACATCCCAGCAGCCTTTCACGAATCGGCGGCGCTGCTCGGCCATTTCCTGCATATCCTTGTGGCCCATGGCTCGGCGCAGAAGGTCAGCGCCACCCAGGGTGTAGCCGGCAAGCAGCTTGGCTGCTGCCTGCACCTGCTCCTGGTAAATCATGACGCCATATGTCAGACCGGATACCGTTTCCAGCAGGGGATGCTCGTATTCTGCCTGCTTGAGTCCTTTCTTCACGGCAATCATGTCGTCCATGAACTGCATGGCGCCGGGGCGGTAGAGGGCGAGCAGGGCGATGATGTCTTCGATGTTGTCGATGCCGTAGCGCCGGCAGGTGTCGACCATGCCGCCGGATTCCAGCTGGAACACGCCCATGGTGTCGCCTCGGTTCAGCAGTTCGAATGTTTCCTTGTCAGTGATATCAACCGCATCGTAGCGGAAATCAGGGTCGCGCCAGCGGACGTAGGTTTCCGCATCTTTCATCACGGTGAGGGTCTTGAGCCCCAGGAAGTCCATCTTCAGCAGGCCGGCGTTGTAAATGGCGCCCATATCGCACTGCGCCACTACTTCGCCCTGCGGGTTGCTCAGGTCATCTCGCGTGAGCGCCACGTATTCATCCAGAGGACGGTCACCAATCACCACACCGGCGGCGTGCATGCCCACGTTGCGCACGGTGCCTTCAAGCTTCTTGGCGTAGTTCCAGATTTCCTTGTAGGTATCGTCCTGCTCTACGAGGGTGCGCAGGTCTTCGCTGGCGGCGTAGCTCTTGTCCAGTGTCACGCCCGGTCCGCTTTCGATGAGCTTGGCAATCTTGTCACTGTCGCTGTAGCTCATGTCGAGTACGCGTGCTACGTCTTTAATGACCGACTTGGCACCCATGGTGCCGTAGGTGATGATGTGGGTCACAGCTCGTTCACCATACTTCTGGCGCACGTATTCAATCACCTCCGGGCGGCGTGTCTGGCAGAAGTCGATATCAATATCCGGCGGACTCACACGCTCCGGGTTCAGGAATCGCTCGAAAATGAGGTTGAAGGCGTAGGGGTCGATGTTCGTGATTTTCATCACGTATGCCACCAGGGAACCGGCGGCGGATCCACGGCCGGGGCCTACGGGAATATCGTGATTCTTGGCCCAGTTGATGAAGTCAGCTGTGATGAGGAAGTAGCTGGGGAAGCGCAGCTGGTTGATAATGCCCAGCTCGTAATCCAGACGGGCTCGCAGCTCCTGGTCGTTCTCGGCGCGTTCCTTGCCGTAGCGCTCGGCCAGGCCTTCGTAGCAGATTTTGCGCAGATATTCCTCGCGGGTGGAGCCGTCCTCCGGTGCGAATTCCGGGTAACGCTCGGTGGAGGTGGAGTCGAGCTTGATGGAGGTGTTGCAACGCTCGGCAATCACGTTGGTATTCTCGTAGGCATCCGGGTATTCGGGGAAGAGCTCGCGCATCTCGGCCTCGCTCTTGAAATAGACGCTCTTGGGGTAGCGCATACGCTTGGAATCCATACGCTTGTTGCCCGTACCCACGCAGATGAGGATATCGTGCGCATCGTGGTCATCAGCATTCAGGAAGTGGGCATCATTCGTCACCACCAGCGGCACATTGTTCTTGCGGGCAATGCGCACCAGCTCGGGCGTCACGCGGCGTTCTTCTTCCAGCTCATGGTCCTGCAGCTCCACAAACACATTATCCTTGCCGAAGATATCCACCAAATCCAGCAGCACCTGCTCGGCTTTCTCGGGCTCATCGCGCAGGAGCCACTCCTGCATGGGACCGGAGATACAGCCGGTGAGGCAGATAAGCCCCTTGCTGAACTCGCGCAGGGTGTCGTAGTCGATGCGCGGTTTGTAGTAGAAGCCGTCCAGGTGGCCGCGGGAGACGATTTTGATGAGGTTTTCCCAGCCGATGTTGTTTTCGCAGAGCAGCACCAGGTGGCAGTACTTGTTGCGGCCGGGAATCTGCTTCTTCACATCCAGCGGGGTGGGGGCCACGTAGACCTCGCAGCCCAGAATCGGCTTGAACACCGGCTTCTTTTCGTCCGGGTGTTCCATATTCCACTCCAGCACGCCCTTGTTGTGCTTCTTCACGTTCACCATGAACTCGATAGCTGCAAACACATTGCCGTGGTCCGTAATGGCAACGGAATTCATCCCGAGTTCGACGCATTTCTTAATCAGATCCTTGGTGTGGATCATGCCGTCGAGCAGTGAGTATTCAGTGTGAACGTGTAAGTGAGTGAAAGCCATAGCGCGTGCGATGATTATACACTATACAGGCCGGCATGTCAGCACGAAAACATGCCAACGAACACAAAATATCCGCGTTCAATCAAGGCAGAACGGGTCAATGCCCCGGTGAAGCTGGTTATGCTTCCGTATTGCCAAGGCTATTTCCTCTGCCATGGGAGAATAGGTGGTGGGCGGAATCTCGCAGGGCAAATGCAGGTGCATCTCGTTATCTGCAGTGAAGAGGGGACTGCAGTGCACCTCGTCGCCTACGTGAGATTTCAGAATACCCTCAAGGTGTTCAGCTAATTCCAGGGTTTTACGGGTATAACGGGGATGAAACCGGTTGACATATACGAATCGCCCGGTGCTCAGTTTTCCGATTCGGGTATAGAACAATGGGCAGGCAACCAGACCAATCAGGCTGAGAAATGAGGTTGTGATGGCGAAACGGAACTTGTTTTCACCGTGTCCGATGCGCAATTCGCGAAAACCGCAGCTGATACCGAGGGACTTACAAGTCATGGTCAGTTTTGGTGGGGATGGCTGATTTGAGGAAATCACACACTTTCAGGCATTCTTCACTGCTTCGAGTGTTGGTGAAGAATTTCTTGCGGGCAGAGCCGTTGATGATGAAGACATGACCGCCTGTATTGGAGGCAAACGACCCAATGTTCACCTCCACGCTGCCAGCCTGACCGATGCAAATCTGACTGTCTGCGTTCAGTTCTGCTGTCGATGTCAGATACCAGTGGCCGATAAGCCTGCGTTTGCCAATAACCCGGCCGCGCTCAATGGAAATGATAAACGGAGCAGGACGGGTCAGCAGAAACCCGGTAAAAGCACCAACCGCAAGCAGGGCGCCGGCCAGAAGTTCGCCAGCCGATTCTGCTTTTCCGGCTGCGATACAGTATACGACGAAGCAGAAAAAGACAAGGGCTATAACACCGAAGAGCCACCAAGGTCCCTGATTATCGAATCGAACAGTCATAGAGTGTGCTCCATCGTATACACGAAGAGCGAATATGAGTCAAGTCGAAACCCTGAGATGAGCCCGATTCATTTTACCTTGCTATGAGGAGGTGAATCTGGTAGACTGTGCGGCAGCACGTGTATGAAAGCTTACTACATTATCCCTGTGCTGTGCATGGGGGTGCTCGGGCTGACGGATGCTGCAGAGCGCGAAAGTTTTGATTTTGACTGGAAGTTCCGCTATATGGGGAGCGATGTGCCGGAGGAAGTGGATTCTCCGGCAACGGCGTCTGCGTGTGAGCCCGGGCATGTGGCTGCTCATGCGGTGGACCGGAATCCGGCAACGCGCTGGTGTGCGCCTGATGGTGGGACCGGGTATTTCCTGCAGGTGCATCCGGGTACCCGGAGAAAGGTGGAAAACGTCATCATTCTGTGGGAAAAGCCTAATGCTTTTCAGGTCGATGTTGAAATTATTTCGGACGGTCTGAAGAAGACCCGGACGCTTGCGATGAATCAGCAGGACGTGCTGCGGATTCCGGTTGGAAACAGACCGATCGATTCGTTCAAAGTAACTATTTTGAATGGCACTAATGCCACGGCCTGGGCCAGCGTGCGCGAGATTGTGTTCCTTGATGATGCCGGGAAACCAATTCGCCTGCGGAAGCCGCGCCGCAAGGTTCACAATGTGGTGAAACCTGATTTCGATGATTCCGGATTCAAGGCGGTTCAACTGCCGCATGACTGGGCGATAGAAAGCCCGTTTCTGCGAGAAAAGCCCAATGAAACAGGCAAATTGCCCTGGGATGGCTGGGGGTGCTACCGCAAACGTTTTCAGGTGCCCTCTGAATTTGATAAGGAGACACAGCGTTACTACCTGGATTTTGACGGCGTGATGTCGAATCCCCGTGTGTACGTCAATGGCCGGCTGGCTGGTCAATGGGCGTATGGCTATAACTCGTTCCGCGTGAATCTGACGCCGCATCTCAAGCCGGGGGAGGAAAACCTGGTGGCTGTCCTGGCGAGCAACCTGCCGCAGTCGACCCGCTGGTATCCCGGTGCCGGCATTTACCGCCACGTATGGCTGGAAAAGACGGGAGCAGTGCATCTCTCCCAGTGGCCGGTGTATGTGGCTACTTCCCGTATCAGTGCTGACTCGGCAGAGCTGGAAATCAGGACGCGGGTGGAAAATCACTCGGCACAGGCCTGCCCGGTGACGCTGCTGCAGACGGTGGCTGAAACGAGTGCGGCTCCTTTTACGGTTGAGGTGCCAGCGGGGGGCAGCCGGGTGGTGACGCAGAAGTTGCTCCTGAAAAAGCCGTTGATGTGGAGTTGTGAGAACCCGAATCTTTACACCTTGCAGACCCGGGTGCTGACCGGAGAGACGGTGCTGGACTCACACGCGACGACCTTTGGCGTGCGTACGATAGAATGGCGGCCGGAGGGCTTTTTTTTGAACGGGAAGCGCGTGCAGATTAAGGGTGTGTGCGAACATCACGATCTAGGGGCTCTTGGCGCTGCTTTCCATACGCGTGCATACGAACGCAAAATTGAGATTCTGAAGGAGATGGGCTGCAACTCCATCCGTATGTCGCACAACCCGCCTGCGCCCGAGGTGCTGGACCTGTGTGATAAGCACGGCATGCTGGTGATTGATGAATTGTTTGATATCTGGGAGGAACAGAAGTACGACAAGGTGAATGGCTACCACCTGTACTGGCCGAAGTGGTGGAAGCGAGATGTGCGCAACTTCATGCTCAGGGACAGGAATCATCCCTGCATCATAGCCTGGAGCGGTGGTAATGAGGTGCCGGAGCTGGGAACGGCTCGCGGGCAGGAGATTTCAAACGCTTTGCGCAAGGAGATGCGCAGGTTCGACAAGACCCGGCCTTACACGGTAGGCAGCAATGACCCCGGTAGTGTGACGAATGGTTTTGCCGGCACGGTGGATGTATTCGGGTTCAATTACAAACCGGACATGTATGGCCGGTTCCGGCTCATTCATCCGGAGCTGCCGGTCTATGCGTCAGAAACGAATTCGTGCGTTGCATCCCGCGATACGTATTTCTTCCCGTTGAGCTGGGAAGTTGGAGGCGGTGCGCGCTCCTTTCATGTGAGTTCGTATGGGTTGTCTGCTCCGGGGTGGGGGACGAGCCCGGATATTGAGATGCATGCCCTGGACCAGAACAGGCACGTGGCGGGTGAATATGTGTGGACCGGTTTCGATTATCTCGGAGAACCGACTCCATACAACCAGGATGCTTCCAATATCGGCAATTTCCATGGTGCCAGTGAGGCGGAAAAACAGGCTGCCATGGAGGAACTCCGCCGCATGGGCAATAAAGCACCCAGCAGAAGTTCGTATTTCGGCATCGTTGACCTGGCAGGATTCCCCAAGGATACCTACTACCTGTACCGCAGTCACTGGGCGCCTGAGAAACAGACATGCCATATCCTGCCGCACTGGAACTGGCCCGGGCGTGAGGGGCAGGTGACTCCCGTGATGGTGTATTCCAGCGGCGATGAGGCGGAGTTGTTTGTGAATGGCAAGAGTCAGGGGGTGCGCCGCCGCGGGCAGGGGGATACCTACACGCAGAAGCTTTCCGTCTGCAAGAATGCATACCGCTTTGTGTGGGAGAATGTGGTGTACGAACCGGGTACGGTGCGTGTGGTGGTCCGCCGGGATGGGAAACCCTGGGCAGAAGCGCAGCGGGTGACAACAGGTGCGAGTTCGGCTGTCTCTGCTGAGGTGGACCGTGCGTCCATTGCGGGTGACGGCCGCGACTTGGCCTACATCAGCCTTTCGCTGGTAGATGCTCAGGGCAACGTGGTGCCTACGGACTGCCTCAGGGTGTCATTCGATATTTCCGGAGCCGGTGAATTGGTCGGTTTCTGCAATGGAAATCAAACGGACCACACTTGTATGCAGTCTAAGCAGCAGAGTTTTTTCAACGGGCGCATGATTGCCATTGTGCGCGGTGTGCGCGGCGCATCAGGCCAGGCTACTGTATCGGTACAGGCAGAGGGGCTGCCGCCTGTAGACGTGCAGCTCAGGGTTGGTGCGGTAGAATGATTATCAAATACGGAGTTACTTAACTATATGACAAATATCATGAAAAATTTATCGATGGCCGGTGATTATCCGGGGTCGAGAATCAAGGGCGGGACCAGTATCATGCTCGGGGTGTCCCTCGTGGGCCTTCTGGGCTTGTGCTTCATAGCCGGATCTGTGGCCAGTGATGTATCAAACGCGTCTTTCCGCATCTGCTGGATTGTGCTTACATTCCTGGGTCTGCTGCTGCTTGCCTATATGTCGAGGCTGACGCTTCAGCTCACGGTGCGGCGCTCTCTGCTGCTGGTGTGCATGATTGTTGCCCAGATGCTCATCATGACCGGGGTATGCTCGCTCAAGGGAATGGTGCCTGGGTACAGCATGCAGGGGCAGATGCTGCTGTGGCTGCCCTACGCACTGGCGCCTACGGTGCTTGCGGTGATGATAGGCCGTCGTCTGGGAGCGTTTACGGCTTTGTGTTGCACCATTTTCGGCATTGCTTTGTTCCCGTCCAAGACGGATTCCTCCATTATCCTGAATTACAGTGCAGTCAGTTTCCTGACCGGGACGGTGTGTGCGCTTGTGTCCGGTCGGGTGCATAAGCGTGAGCAGATTCTGCGCGCCGGTTTTGTGGCCAGCGCCATTGCCTTTGCTTCTGTATATCTGCTGGTGGGGCTGGAAGTTGCCGGAACCGGAGCGGCAGCCTCACTGCGCGGCCTGAAGGGCGGCTTCACCCTCAGCAGTTTTGCCGTGGAACTGTCAGTGACCGTGGGGGTGAATTTCATTCTTGCAGCTTTGATAGGTGGCATGATGCCTGCTCTGGAACGCCTGTTCAATATCTCAACGCCTATCACATGGCTGGAGTGGGCAGATATGAACCATCCGCTTCTCAAAAAACTGCAGATTGTAGCCCCGGGTACGTTCCACCACAGTCTGGTGGTCCAACGCTTGTCTGAGGCGGGGGCAGAGGCCATCGGGGCGGATGTCACGCGCGCTGGTGTGTGCGGCCTGTATCATGATATCGGCAAGCTGGTCAATCCTCAGTATTTTGCCGAGAATATAGCAGACCAGACCAATTCGCCGCACGCCGATCTGACTCCGGAAGCAAGTGCCCGCATCATCACCGGACACGTGACCGAGGGTGTGGCTCTGGCAGAAGCGCATGGGCTTAATAATCGCATCGTCAATGTCATTCGTGAGCATCACGGCGTGTCGTCTGCCTACTTCTTCTACCGCAAAGCGCTGGACCACTATGAGGAGGAAAAGAGTAAATTCGAGGAGGGGCTTATTGATAGCTGTCCTGCCGAGGTGGATAAGGCTATCTTCACCTATAAAGGTCCCATCCCCCAGACTCGCGAAAGCGGCATTGTGAGTATGGCTGATGCCGTGGAGAGCGCTACGCGCTCGCTCCAGCATCCCACGGAGGATGATATACGCAACATGATTAACGGGATTTTCAAAGGCCGCATTCTGGATGGCCACCTGCAGGACTGCGGCCTGACGCTGGGTGAGATTGAACAGCTGAAGGAATCCTTCTTCGCCACCATCCGCACTATGCATCATAACCGCATTGCCTACCCCAAGCCCAAGGCAGATGATGCCACGGCAGCGGTTATTGAGCTGCGCAAGGCGGAAAATAAGCAGGACTCGTAATGAAACGGCATATACGCAGTATTTCCATGATTGTGGCCTTCCTGGTGGGAGGCCTCTTTCACAAGTATCTGGCTCCTCTGGGGGCTTACCTGCCGGCGAGTGTGGCGCTGATGCTCAGCATCACGTTCATCGGTATCGAAACGGCGCGCCTGAAACCCCGGAAGATGCACTTGTGGGTGCTGCTGGGGATTCAGCTTATTGGCATGGGCTTCTGGGGAGCTGCCCGCCTGCTGGGGTATCCGGTGCTGGCTGAGTCGCTGTTTTTCTGCGGTATCGCCCCTGTGGCGATTGCTGCTCCTGTCATCGTGAATCTGCTCAAGGGTAATGTGGAGTTTACTACTACGGCTCTGGTGCTCAGCCAGATGGTGTTTGGTCTGGTGACTCCGCTGCTGATGCCGTTTGTTGTGCAGGTAGAGGGATTCTGCTACACGGAACTGGCAGCGGAGGTGGCTGTTCAGCTGGGAACGGTGCTGGGGATTCCGTCTCTTGTCGCCATAATCATGCGCCTGGTGTATCCGCCCTGCAAGTCCTGGACCGCTAAGCTGCGTGATGTTTCGCTGGGTATCTGGATCATCAACCTGACGATTATAGCTGGTGTGGGCACTCAACGCGTGCTGGAAATGGAAGTCGGCTGGCTGGACATGCTGCCGCTGGTTGCGGGCTCGCTTGTGGTCTGTGTCACCGGTTTTGTGGCTGGCTACAGACTCGGGGGCAGGGAGCTCAAGCGCGAGTGCTCACAGTGTATGGGACAGAAGAATACCATCCTCACACTTTATATCGCCAGCCAGTGGTATGTGCATCCTCTGGCCTATATCGGACCGGCGTTTTACGTGTTTTTTCACAATATAGCGAATGCTCTCCAGATCGCCCTTGCAAACAGGGAAAAGTCCAGGGGGACGGTTGCTGGTCGGTGAGGTGCCGGAGTCCGCCCGGGGAGAGTGGGCGGTGTGCGGTCCGGGTCCTGTAAGCCAGATTCTGTCCACCCGCGGTGAGGCGGGCTGTGTGGCCATTTTTCTCACGCCTGTTGCCAGACGAGCCCCGCGTTTATAGCGGGGTGCAACTAATACCCGGGAATACAGCGGGCAGGCTACCCTTTCCCTGTTTGTCTTGCATCGCGCGGGGTTTTCCGTGCCTCCGTCGTTACCTTCGGAGCGGTGGGCTCTTACCCCACCTTTTCACCCTTACCCTTGCGGGCGGTTTGTTTTCTGTGGCACTATCCGTCCACCCGGCATTGGCTCCGGGTGTCTCCTGCTTTCACAGGACGCGCTGCCTTATGATGTCCGGACTTTCCTCTGTGGGATTGAATACCCGCAGCGACCACCCGGACCCGGACTGCACGCGCTGAGAGTACACCGAACGCCGCTACTTGGCAAGCCAAATCAGCTGAATCGGCTTGATTTTCATGCGTGGATGCCGTAGAATACTCCCCGTTATGAAGAAACGCGTGGTCATTCTCGGCTCTACCGGCAGCATCGGCACCAGTGCACTCAAAGTGGCGCGGGATATTCCGGAACGCATGGAGGTGGTAGCGCTGGCGGCTCACAGCAATGTGCAGAAACTGGCCGGACAGGCCCGCGAGTTCGGTGTGCAGCATGTCTGCATCTATGATAGCAGCAAGGCGACTGAGCTGCGGCGACTGCTGCCTGCCGGTGTGCAGGTGTACACCGGGCTGGAGGGCCTTTGCCAGCTGGCTACGCTGGAGGGAGCAGATATGGTGCTGGTCTCCATTATCGGCACGGATGGTTTGAAACCCACGCTGGAGGCCATTGAGGCCGGGAAAGACCTGGCCATAGCCTCCAAGGAGATTCTGGTGATGGCCGGTGAAGTGGTGATGAACCGCGCCAAGGTCAAAGGAATCAACGTGCTGCCGGTGGATAGTGAGCACAATGCTATCTACCAGTGTCTGCAGGGTAACCATGGTGGTGCAGGCCAGGTGAACCGCCTGATTCTTACGGCCAGTGGTGGCCCCTTCCGCAATACGCCCCGCGAGCAGTTGTCGGCGGTGACCCTGGAGCAGGCGCTGAAGCACCCCACCTGGCAGATGGGGCGCAAGATTACCATCGACAGCGCTACGATGTTCAACAAGGGACTGGAAATGATTGAGGCCCGCTGGCTTTTCGATATTCCGATGGAGCGAGTGGATGTGATTGTGCACCCGCAGAGTATTGTGCATTCACTGGTGGAGTTCTGCGATGGCTCTATCCTGGCCCAGCTGAGCAGCAGTGATATGTGTTTCCCCATTCAGTATGCAGTGACCTGGCCGGATCGACTGCCGAATTCGCTGCCGCACCTGGACTTGGCACAGATTGCCAGCCTGAAGTTCGAAGCCCCGCGCTGGGTTGATTTCCCCGCACTGACCCTGGCCCGCCAGGCCGGGCTCACTGGCGGCACCATGCCCGCCATGTATAACGCAGCCAACGAGGTGGCCGTGCAGGCCTTTGTGGATGGCAAGCTTTCGTTCCCCGGTATCTGGGAAACGGTAGAGAAGGTGCTTTCTAATGCCCGTCCCCGCGATTACCAAGGCCAGCTTCCCATCATTCTCGAAGATGACGCCTGGGCTCGCGAGGAAGCTATGAACATACTGATGTATTAAATATTCTTAAGAATATTGCAGATTCGCTTGCAAGCCAATCCATCGCCATATGGATTGTTAGCCAGACTCATCCGCGCATACGATGCTGCGGAATCGAGCAGGTCAGATATTCCCTGAATGATTGCAGCCTTATCCGTGCCGACAAGTTTGACCGTACCTGCAACAACCGCTTCCGGGCGTTCTGTTGTATCTCTCATCACTAGTACAGGTTTGCCCAGCCCCGGAGCTTCTTCCTGTATACCTCCGCTGTCTGTAAGAACAATATGAGATTTAGAAAGAAGATACACAAAGCTCAGATACTCGAGGGGTTCCGTAAAGAATACATTCTGGAGCGAATGCGCAGATGTACCAAAGACCTGCTGAATCGGCTGACGCACATTTGGGTTCATGTGCATAGGATATAGGAAATCAACATCAGGATATTTCTCGCCCAATTCTTTAATTGCTTCACATATAGAGATGAATCCTGCACCAAAATTTTCTCTTCTATGCCCCGTAATGAGAATCAGCTTGCGATTAGCCATTGTGAGGCGGCTAACGTCATATCCAGATTTAAGAATTGTCTGAACCACCTTAAGCTCTGTGGCTTCTGAAGAAGTCAGCCTTTCTCTGACATGGAGCAGGGCATCAATTACAGTATTGCCAGTTACATGCACGGAACTCTCCAGCACTTTCTCTTGGAGTAAATTATCCTTGCTTTTTTCCGTAGGCGCAAAGTGGAATGAAGCAATACGACCTGTTATTTGCCTATTCATTTCCTCAGGCCAGGGGCTATATGGGTTATTTGTTCTTAACCCTGCCTCAACGTGGCCTACTGGAATTTGCTGATAAAACGCAGCCAGAGCAGCTGCCATACTGGTTGTAGTATCGCCATGCACCAGAACCATATCTGGTTTTACTTCTTTTAAGATTGGCTCCAGTTCCGTCAGAACACTCGCTGTAATTGAGTATAAGGTTTGTCCGGATTTCATGATATTGAGATCATAATCCGGCGTAATTTCAAAAATGGATAACACCTGATCAAGCATTTCTCTATGCTGACCAGTTACACATACAATCGTTTCGAAGTCTTTATTCTCAGCCTGAAGGCACCTTACAAGAGGCGCCATCTTAATGGCCTCGGGACGAGTGCCGAATACTAGCATTATTTTTTTCTTCACGTTCATTTGCGCGTATTCCAGTTAGTGATTACTTGTTTGTATGCCAGCAATGTAAGTTCTGCCGTCCATTGCCATGAAAATCTTTCATACCCTGCCGCTTCTTCAACGGTCAGACGGCCTTTTTCCCACCCGTTCAGCACCGCTTCTCTTATGGATTTCTGAGAAAAGGGGGAAAGATACTCCGCACTGATGCCATAATACTCCTTCGTTCCACCGTAGTGTGTGATGATGGGTCTGGCTCCCATTGCCGCCGCCTCAATCATAGCAATCCCCGGAGTTTCACAATCTGAAGCAAGAACAGCTATTTTTGCGTGTCGTAATACAGCCCAGTATTCATCATCCATATAACTCCTGTGCCCAATGAAATGCATGTTCTGATTAGCCCTCTTTCTGCATTCCTGGTAGTACTCTTCGTACTCACGTTGAGGTTGTCCCATGAATACAACGGGATAATCGCTATCCCTTAAAGCCTTAATAAAAGCAAGTTGATTCTTACGGCGAGCAAAGACGCCAGGGTAAACGATGTAATCAGATTCCGGTACGCATGCCGGTCTTGGTAGATTCCACGCATGAGACGGAACTTCGATTGCATTCGGAACCGGATAGCACAGTGCATGTTCTGCTAACGCATATGTCTGTCTGAATACTTCTCCTTCACTCCAGGAGTTTGGGAGAATGCCTGCGCACCATTGCTGAATATCCTGCCTCTTGTATCCGGTAATTCTTCTGGCTATGTACTCAAGGCTTCTGAGAAGCCGCCTTGGAGAATCGCCATTCCGAACGCAAATTAATTCGCGGAAACAATTATTCCAATACACCGTGGAAAGCATTACGGGCAGCTTGGCAAGGGCGCAGGATATAGTATCAGGTATGCGATGATGGAACAGCGTAAATATATGTGCTACATCGAAAATCTTATGTAAATCTTGCCACTCTAATCTGTCACCAGCCTCGGATATTAACTCAAAATCCTGGTTGTAAAACGCACATACCAGATTAACTCCTGCTAATTTTTTCAAATGTACAGTTGTCTTACGCATCTGAGTTGCATCACCAGTAAATCCGTCACTGGAAAAAAAACGCTGAGGGCCGATAGCAATGATATTCATACTTTTTGGGTCAGTAGACGATACAATGATAACATAAAGGCGAAAAGAGGCATTGGCAGGCAACGCAGGTAATGAAACAAACCTTTTCTTGCGAAGCGTTTGTTTACCTGTATTCTGTATAATATCCCGCGCTTCCAATAATCCTTCAATATTTCATTTTTACTGATTAATTCTGCAATGTTGTTAAGTAATTTTTCGCCTTTTGATTTATTACTACAGAAATATGAAGTTAATGCTGCTTGAGTTTCCCGCAGAGGTGGGAGAATGATAGTATGATATTTAGTATTGAATTTTTCCAAGGCGATAATGGCTGCGTAATTTCGCTGACCATTATCCCCTGCGCAGCTCATATTTCCGCTTTGTCTCCGTATGTACGCGCATTCTGTATCAATATCAATACAATCTCCCAATGCTATAGCTCGATAGTTAGTGATGACATCATCAACGTAATAGCCACTAACGGGCAATTCGCCAAAAAGCTCATGTTTATAGCATTTTGTGGCCCATGCCTGGTGAAGACAATTAGGCAGGTTGAACAAAGACATTGTAGTTTCTGTGGAATCTGAGTCCAACACTCGAGACGCTGGCATCTTCTGACTCTGCGCCTGAGAAATTCGTAAGATTTCCTCTTCCTCCTGGTCGTAAAAAATCCTGAATCTGGCATAGACGCTTGTCGCTTGCGGATGTCGGGAGATTGCTTCTCCAATAATACTGCATCTGCTTACATGAGAAATATCATCATCGTCAGCCCGGATGACCCAGTCGCTTTCCACGAATTGCACCGCGTGGTTCGTGTTGCCGGCCAGGTGGAGGTTGCGGGGTGTCTGGGTGACGACTACGCGGCGATTGCCCTTGTAGGCAGCCACACACTCTTTGATGATTTCGAAGGTGCGGTCGGTGGAGCAGTCATCGGAAAAGATGTACTCCAGTTCGCCCTCGTAGTCCTGCGCAAAGGCGCTTTCGATAGCGGCGCGGATGTACTTCTCCCGGTTGTGGGAGAGAAGCACGTAGGAAAGCTTGGGCAGGGAGGAGGACATAAAATGCAAAAGAGCCGCCCCGGGGTTGGCGGAGCGGCTCCGTATAAGATTCGTTTAGTGGTTCACGCGGGCGAACTGCTTGAGGCGCAGACCATTCAGGTGAATGAAGCCGCTGGCGTCATCCTGGTTGTAGTCTTCCTCCGTGTAGTCTGCTTCCATGGTGGCCATGGCGTAGCTGTACAGGCTGTTCGGGCTGCGGCGGCCGGCGTACATCACGTTGCCCTTGTAGAGCTTGAGACGCACCTCGCCGTTCACCGTTTCCTGGGTCTTGGTCACGAGCGCCTGGATAGCTTCGCGCTCAGGTGCGAACCAGAAGCCGTTGTACACCATGGCAGCGTAGTCGGGGATGAGGGAATCGCGCACCTTCTGAGCCTCGCGGTCCATGGTGATGGTCTCGATATCGCGGTGGGCTGCCAGCAGGATGGTGCCGCCGGGGGTTTCGTAGATGCCACGGCTCTTCATGCCCACGAAGCGGTTTTCGATGATATCCACGCGACCGATGCCGTGCTTGCCACCCAGATAGTTGAGCACCAGCATGACGCCGAGCGGGTCGAGCAGGGTGTAGCCATCCTTCTCGCCCTGAGCGGTGGTGCCTACCTTGGCCATGATATCGTCCAGCCCATCGGTCTGCAGACCGATGATGTTGCCCTTCTCGAAGAGACACTGCAGATACTGGGGCGCATCAGGAGCATCCTCCGGAGCGTTGGAGAGCACATACATGCCGCGGTCCTCCTCCTTGGTGGCATCGTACCAGGTGTCTTCCAGGATGCCGGCCTCGTAGGAGATGTGCAGCAGGTTGCGGTCCATGGAGTAGGGCTTCTTCATGCTCTGGCGAATCGGAATGCCGTGTTCCTCGGCATACTTGATCATCTCAGCACGGCCGGGGAACTGGTCGCGCCACTCCTTCATGCGCCAGGGGGCAATCACCTGAAGCTTGGGAGCCAGAGCGTTGATGGAAAGTTCAAAACGCACCTGGTCGTTGCCCTTGCCGGTAGCACCGTGGGCAATGGCATCGGCGCCTTCCGCGATAGCTACGTCAACCATAGCCTTGGAAATGCAGGGGCGGGCAATGGATGTGCCCAGCAGGTAACGGCCCTCATAGACGGCGTTGGCCTGGAACATGGGGAAAATGTAATTGGCTGCGAAATCGGCCTTCAAGTCACCGATGATGCACTTGGAAGCACCCGTTGCGAGGGCTTTCTCGATGACGCCATCGAGTTCCTCAGCCTGGCCTACGTCTGCGCAGTAGGCGATGATTTCAGCATTATACTTCTCCTTGAGCCACACCAGAAGCACGGATGTGTCAAGACCACCGGAGTATGCAAGAACGATTTTCATTTTCTTATCACAGAGCGCAGCGGTTACACCTGCGCACGTGGGTATTATACATCGCAGCCCAGCTGGATGAAAGCAAAAACTAGCACCTTGACGCAGATTGTCTGTTATTTCCCTTTGCTGATGCGTTTCAGCCCCCAGGCGGCCATGAGAACTGGCGCCATCCCCATCAGGAAAAGGTAAACGGCATTTCTCCAGATAGTAGATATGGAGTTTTCGTCTGTTTCCTGGTCAATTATGCCGAAGGGGCGAGCCTGGCGTGGGGCGAGGAAGAAGCCGCGATGTTCGTTTGTACGGCCGTCCTTACGTGCGGTTTTGACACCTTCGCTCAGAGTCGTCAATTTGCGGTTGGAGAAGTAGAACTCTGCCGGCAGGTCATGTGGGGTGGTTTCCCGCTCGTCCTGCTCATCGAGCACCTGGTCGAGGAATTCCTCATTGCCAGTGGCAGCGGCTTTGTTGACTCGGCGCAGGATTTCCTTAGCCTCGTACACATTGGCCGCCATGCCGTTGAAAGCAAGGGCCGCGCGTTGAATAAACCGGAGTTCCTCCGTAGAACCGCTCTCCTTGTACTGCTCACGCAATTCGTTGACACGTCCGGTCTGGAGTTCCCAGAGATTTTCCGTGGTCTGCACGACAAAAAGCATTTCAAAAGCGTAGCGCAGGGGACAGAACTCTGCAATCAGCGGTACGGGTTTACTGGTAATCTCGTGCGTGTTTTCATCCTGATATGCTACTCGGTGGCGCAGATTGGCCAGTCTGGTTTTGACGGCATCCGGCAGAATTTTGTCAGGTATGCGCGGGCTGAATTCGTTCATTTCCTCAAATCGCACCAAAGCTCCGGCCAGCAGAATCTGGGGCACCAGCAGCAGCGGTACAATGTTGAGAGCTGTGCGGTCTGAACGCACAAAGGCAGAAACCATCAGCGACATGGCAATGCCGACGAATGCTGTAAGCAGCATCACGCCGAAATGCTCCCAGAACATGTAGTGAATGCCCAGGATGGCATTGCCTACCAGCAGATAAAGCGCACACTGCAAACCTGCAATGGCGGTCAGTACCAGCACCTTGGCCGTGAGATAACCACCAATGAACAGGCGGTAATTGCTTTCTCTCCTCAGCAGGGGGCGGTCTCGCAGAATCTCGCAGGCGGCATCTGTCAGCCCGAAAAACATGGCCAGCACGAGCGAGAGGAACAAGTATTCCGTTATGTGGAGTGATTTGTAGAATGTGTAGGGCGCCTCGGATGAGGCTCGCAAGGTGCCGGCAATGAGCGCTGCAAGAACAGGACCTTCCATCAGCATGGCATAAAGACCAAGGCGGCTGCGCATACGAGCCAGCAAGGTGCGGCTTACCCAGAGCATGAAAAGACGCCAGAGTTCCATCGGTGTACGGGGCCTGGCTTTGGGAATCGAACGCTGCTGCGCGGAGTCCGTCTCCTCGTTGATAGCGTCTGCTGCTTTGTTGGCGTACGAGAGTTTTTCAAACCGTTCCTGCCATAAATTGGCGTTTTCGTGGGCTCGGACGCCTATGCTGCGAAATGGAGCATCCAGAACCTCAAATACGTAGTCAGCGCCCCCTGCAGCAATGGCTTCCGGGGGAATCCGCAGATGCAAATCCCGCGCCGCCGTGCGGAAATAGGTCATCATATCCTGCGGAGAGCCCCAGAAGGCCATCTGACCGTGCGTATCAAGAACCATGACCTTCTTGAAACGGTTGAGCAGTACCTGTGCCGGCCGGTGCAGGGTGCAGATGAGCAGGCGCCCGTGTGACATGTATTCCAGCGTTTCAATGACGCGCTCCGCATCACCGGAAGAAAGCCCACTGATGGGTTCATCGATGAGGAATACTTCCGATGTGCCGGTCAGGTCAAGCCCAAGGTTGAGACGTGTACGCTCTCCATCGGAAATGGTACGCTCTCCCGCCCTGCCGACATGGCGGTCGGCGAGATGACCGATGCCGACGAAGTTCAGTACCGTGGAGACGCGGCGCATGCGGTCCACATGTGAAAGTCTTGGCCTGCGGGTAATCGATGCCTGGTAGATGTGTTCCCCCACAGTCATCGCCTCGTCCAGAATATCTTCACGGGGAATGAAGGCGATATGTCTGCGCAGGTTTGTTGAATGGGTTGTCAGGCGCTCGTTGTTGTAAAAAATACTGCCGAATGAGGGGGCCAGATGACCGGCCAGCATGGAAAGCAGAGTGCTCTTTCCGGAGCCGCTGGGACCCAGGATGCACGCCATTTCGCCGCGATGCAGCGTAAAGTCGATATTATCCACCACTCGACCGGCACGCACGAAATCACGGGTAAGGCCACGCACCTGAAGCGAGGAAATCAGGTTGGTTTCCTCTTCCAGCACACCTGATGAGAAACGGCAGCGCAGAAACTGTACCGCGCTGAGTGCAATAAGGTCACCATCCTGCAACGGGGTGTCGCCGCGTACGGGGACATCTCCCACGGTGACGGTGTGGGAATTACTTTCCAGCACTTTCACCGTGCCTGTGTTGCTTGTCCTGGAGTAGTTTACCTCCAGCACCACGCCGGGAGCAAGTCCGGGAGTCAGTTTCAGAACGTCCGGACGCGTCATGTATGGCAGGTTCGTCACCAGCACCCTTCGTTCTGCCGGGTCCAGCTGGAAACTGTAGCCGGCAGAATCTCGCTCGGCAAGATCTACAAATGTGAACGGTCCCTTGCCTTGGATGTGGAAGGGTGAAAAGTAAGAAGCCTTAACCGTCTCTCCGACAGGGAGAAGCTGCCCGTCCATCTGTACCTCGGCATCTGCTCGCAGCGCTACTATTTCCACCTGCAGCCCCATGTCAACACGCGCGACGCAGTTGCGGGGTTTAATTCTAGACATGGAGAGTCGGTCTCCCTCCAGACTGATGTAGTTGACCAGCTTGGCTCCGGTGTATCTCAGTTGCAACAGGGTGACAATCGTCTTATAGCTGAAATAGCAAGAGCTTAATTCCACGGATTGACGGGTTGAGAGCGGGAGAACCCCACCTTTCCCCAGTGCCTGACCTCGCACAGAAATCGGCGTATCTGCATCATTCACAATGAGCAGGAAATTTACGCAGCGAATAGCGCGAAAGGCAACATCTGCATCCGTCTCAGGCAGCAGTACGGTATCCTTCCCAGCAACGGAGGAAAAGGTGATGCTCTCAAGTGGTGCTGAGACAGGCGCGTCGGGTGTGCGTATCAGATTTTCCAGCATGGTTGCCGCTCCCGGCAGGTTCAACCCGAAAGTCACTTCCTCAAACAACGTCGGCGACGTCAGGTCACCTCCGATTCGCAGCAGGAGTGTGTATACCTCCAGCGCCAGAGAAATGCGCTCTTCTTCAGTGCGTCCCGCGGCGGCCAGCGCCAGTGTGGCGGGCAGGGGGTAGGAGGCCTCGTACGCAGTCTGGAAGCGTTCTGCCAGCCAGCTGTGTTCCACATTGGGAAAGTCGTGGCGCAGAATATCCATGGCGGTGTCAAGCTTGTCCACGCCGATATCTACCACCTGGCACATGATGGAGGCAAACAAATCAGCAATGGTGCCCGCATGACCACGGCGCGATTCATCCATGGCCGCGATGCGGTGGGGTGCCGTATTCAGCATGGAAGCCAGGCGGCTCCTGGCGCGAATGATGCGCCGCCGCCCGGAGCGAAGCAGGTAGGTACAGTATTTCCGGAAACGGGAAATTTTCATGATGTCGGGCAGTTATCTTGCTTTCCAAACCCTGGGCAGCGCTGCTCCCAGCCCGGGAAGTTCCATTTATGCGGAAAATCGCGGCATTGCCTGGGCTTCACAGGTTGAATACGGCACGTGTTGTCCGGTTGCAGCATGATGCAGGCACCGTCCGGCGCATCGATGAGGGATAAGCCTCTCCGGTTGCGCTGCAGATGACAGAGTTCATTAATGAAGGTCACTTCGTCCATGCCAAGATAAGCCGCAATGGCGGTGATATCGTCATCCGTCAGGCAGACGTTACCCTCCCAGCGGCAGCAGGCGCCGCAGCGCTGGCAGGTGTGGATGATTTCACTGTGCTGAGCTTCTGTCATATTTCCCAGGGCTTGCGAATGGCTTTTGTGATGTGCGGTGGACGCACGTAAATGGGTTCTGCGGGTTTTTCAGCAGCAGCTGCCCGGGCTTCCGGACTCAAGGTAAGCCATGTCTGAATCAGACCTTCGGCAGTAGGGATGAGTCCCTCTTTTTCGGCTTTTCGTATACCTTTGTTTTCCAGAGCTCCGGGAGCCTCCGTCGAGTACAGCGGGTAGTTCAGTGTATTGACCTGCTCGGGCGGCATTACCTCAATCGTTCCATCAGGGAGACGGACAGTCCATCCGCCGCGGCGGGCGTCCGAGATGATACACGCATTTCCTTCTGCCAGCTGAGCCCATGATTCCAGGGCAACCAGCCGGGCTCCCGTAACAGTTGCGAGCCCCACGCCCGCGGCCAGCGCTACGCGCACACCGCCATAACTCCCCGGGCCGGAACCTATCAGAATGAAGTCCAGTGAGGCATCCTGCAAAGCATCCATAGCTTTTTGCAACGCAGGGAAGAGATGCGCATCGTGATTTCGCTCGGCCTGCCAGCAGGCCTGTGTGATATACTGACCATCACGGTACAGACAGAGAGAAGCCTGTGGAACAGAGGTTTCTATGGCGAGAAGATTCATGCCTGGGTCAGTTGGGCTGTAGTCCACTTGCCACGAGTGACAGATTTCATGACCCGGAGCCCGGCGTCCTCTGCTGCAGCCAGAGTCTCTGCAGCCTGGGTGTTCAGGATGCCGGAAATGATAAGGATGCCGCCCGGCTTCATGGCAGACAGCAGGCGTGGGAATGCTTTCTGCAGCACTGTTGAGAATAGATTGGCCAGTACCACATCGGCCTCCTGCCCGGGGACTGGCGCCCATTCAAAGACATCAGCCTGGAACAGTTCGAGATTATCGGCGCCGCCGTTGCGTTCGATATTGCGCGCGGCTACTTCTACGGCCACAGGGTCGAAATCGAAACTGATGGCGCTTGCCGCACCCAGACGCAGGCCCGCCAGAGCCAGCACACCTGTACCGCAGCCGATATCCGAGAGCGTCCAGCTGCCTGCCGGCAGATTGCGGACATGGTCGCAGAGCATGCGCAGGCAGGTGGAGGTGGTAGCGTGGTTACCTGTGCCGAAGGCTCTTTCTGCCGGGAAGGTGAGTATGATGCGCTTCGGGTATTTTGCCTGCAGCTCCGCCAGTACTTCAGCATCTGCTGATGCAGAGATGACCAGTTTATCCCGGATGATGAGAGGAGGTGTATTTTCGGGCGCTGTAGCAGCAACCCAGTCCGTGGTAGTCAGCTCTTCCACCGTTCCGCCGTAACAAGCCTGCAGAACGAGGGCCTCCTCCGCATTTTCCGTATAGACATCAATGGAGAGTCTGCTTGCCTGAAATCCGGCAGAGATGACGGCGCCGGGAAGCTTGCCGACTCGCTCCTGCCATGTCTGTTCATGCTCTGCTGCTGCTGTTTTATGCCATTGCCACATGGTGTGTAATCAGGGTAAATAAGCGTTTTTACATATCAAGGAAATCACCAGCGAGAGATTGGGCGTCCTCGTAGGGAATGATGAACAGCTGACCTGTTTCTACAAGGCGACCGTAGAAGAAAGGCTTGTCTGAATCGTAGTTTGCCGGAGCAATCTGCAGAGTCCGCGTTTCGTGGTGCGTTTTGCGCTCCATGGTTGCCAGCGAACGCAGAATGTCTGCATCGTTCCCGGTTTCTTCCAGCATGCCTTCCGGGGTGCCCGTAATGGCTCCGGCATCCGCATCCTGCTCCACCACGGCAGCTTCTGCATCTGAGTAGTCTGTGATTTCCAGGTCAAGCTTGACGGTGAATACCGGCTTCTGCAAGGCGAGCAGTGCATCTTCATCCCCCGGGTCAAGCCATTGCTGGACTTTCATCCGCTGCAACTGGCGCACGTAGAATCCCGCTCTGTGGGGGTTGATGCGCGGGGTGATATCTTCCCCGGCCAGTGTGCCGGACCATGTTTCGCCCATGTATTCGTATTCCAGCACCAGCGGGGCCTGCTGGAAATCCAGGGTGAGTTTGCGTACCGCCGAAATCGGGAAGTTCAGCAGATTTCTGTCTTTCCATTTCTCTGCGCGCAGGGAAAGCATGCGAGTGAACTTGGTGCTGAGCTTGCAAATCGTGTTCGTCCCGAGCTCCGAACCAAACCACACGCGACGACCGGATGCCGGGTCGGTGAAGCGGCGCAGTAGGAATGTGCGGGGCGCCCGGTCTTTCACCATGGGCAGATCATACCCGAAAATGGTTGCTCTGAGCATGCAGGGACGCGGCAGGATGGAGAGCACATAGTCCGGCTGATTCAGTCCATACTGAGCCAGCAGGCCGGACATATCATCACCGGGGGCCGCATCTGCCACCACTTCATCTATCGGAATATCCCGGAGCCCCTTGAGGAAGCGTTCTACCATGCTGTTTTCAGCCTGCTGGTAGCGAGTTGAGGCTGTTGCAAACATCCAGGTGTCTTCCACCTTGCTTTCGTCATCACCGGGTACCAGAAGCATGCGGACAACACCGTGACCCTGAGTGGTGCGCAGCGAGAAACGAGCCACATCCTTCATGTCGATATCTGCAAAGCGCATGGAGCGCAGCGCCTGCAGCGTGGTGGGAAGCTCGGCTGTGTAAACCGTATTGCTGCCGGCTCGCACCTGAGCCATTGCCTTGCGGGGGAGGACCGGCAGTTCCGTGATGCTCTTGATGAGTTTGCTGAAATGTCCCGTGTGCGTAGAACGACGCTCAGCCAGGAGCGTGAACACTACCGGGCGGTCATTCACCTTGGCATGGCAATAGGTCTGGTCATCGCCTTCCTGGGTAAAGGGCTCGTACAGGGTGAGTTCTTTTGCCTTATCTCCCCATTCTCCACTCAACCGGATGCGGAGCAGTGGCTTGTCCTTTATCTCCATCTCAATCGCGTCTTCTACACGCACTGCCTTCAGGGATAAAAGATTGCGAATGAGTTTCAGCGTGTTGTCTTCATCTGCACCGGTGATGACAGGAGCCGTGATAGTCCACGGAGATTCTGCGCTGATGCGGTGCAGCCGCAGCTCTTTTTTCTGGTCATCAGCTGGTAGTATGGAAATATCTCGCAACTGCTCCGGATCAAACTGCAGGGGGGAGGGGTCACGTAATGCTTCGAGCCCGTCCTTGAAGATATGCAGGATGTTGCCACTTACCACATGTATGCGCTTATCGCGCCCATAGAAGTTGGTACGCAGATAGGTGGTCGGGTACAATGTCTCACCATCCCCAGCTTCGGCCAGCCATGGAGAGGCGCTTCCGAGCGTGTATCGGGCTACTGTTGTGAGTTTTTTGTTGCCATCCGGGCGTTTGAGCGTGATAGTGTGCGGCGAGGTTTCCACTCCGAATTCGCGCATATTGCCACGGGTGATGTTATTCAGGGGCAGGGTGTCAACAAGTGTTGCATTGGCCGTGAAGGAAAAGATGGACTCGACTACGGACGGTGCCAGTCTGTCCTTGAATGGTTTGATAATCCACCACGTGCCTTCCTTGTCCCTGGCGCACACAATCTCATCATGCAAATCTCTGATGCGCATCCAGCACACCTCTTCAAGGTGACTCATGTTTTCCCGGGAAAAGAGCGGCATGCCCGGCTCGAAGCGGTACCAGCCCGTGATGCGAGCCAGGTTGCCGTCGATGGCCATGAAGGCGGACATCGTGACGGCACCTGCCGCGAGCAGAGTGAGAACGATGGTGGGAAAGTATCTCATTTGCGGGATGATTAGTGGCGACGGGCGTTCCAGATGAAGAGGGCCACGAGGAACGCAAACAGAGGCATGATAAGAAGGGTCAGGTTCTCAATCGCGCTCCTGGTGTGGCGGTTGAGGTCAATTTTCATGGTAAGGTCCTGGTTTGCGCTCTTGCCGCCGTACTCAGGGCGGCTGCACATCCATGCCCAGAGGGTGTGCATGTAGTCACGCTGTTCGGTTTTTGCGTTCTCCTGTGAGAGCATATCCACATTGCCCAGCACCACCATGGTGGAAAGATTGTTTGGGTCTCGCGGGTTGCCGCGGGTCACGGCGGCCTCCAGACAGAGTGGACCCTCGCGGTCTTCGGCCGGGGTGAATACCGGCTCCAGGTCGCGGCGGGTTTCGCCATAGTAGGCATCCGTGGTCATGAGCAGGGGGTATGTGGTGAGCTTGCGCAGGGCTGCTGCATTTTCATCGCCATGTTCGAGCGTGAGCGACATGCACTGGCCTTCTACGAGGGTGGTTCCGTTCCAGAACGGCTTGGTGCAGTTCAGCCCTTTAGGGAAAACGGCGTTGATATCGTAGTAAGCGCGTTTGCGATCACGCAGCAGCACGCGGTCACTGTTCGGCCGGATACCTTGCTCACGCAGGAAACGATACAGGCGCGGCAGTTTCTGCTCCACAGTGGGATTGAGCGCCACGAAGAAGGCATTGCGCCCCTCGCGTTCCCAGAATTCGCGCAGTACGTCCATCTCCTTGTCTGTGAAATCGACCTGTGGGGAGACAATGATAAGCCCCTCGGCATTCGCCGGCAGTTTCTCCGTGTTGGCAATATCGAGCCAGGAAAGCTGGATATTCAGGGCATTTGTGATGGTGCCGATGGATTCCAGCAGTGTCTGGTCGTCGCGGGAAACGCCACCCTTGCCTTCCACTACATACATCTGTCGCATTTCGCCCTCAACTGCTTCTGTGATAGCGCTGCAGACGACTTCATCCATCATGAGCGCCACGGCCCGGCGGCTTTCATCCGGCAGTGTCTCATATTTGATGAACGAGGTGCCGGGGCGTATACGAACGTGCTGACGGTCGCTGTGGCGTTCTTCAAAGGTCTTGATGGGGGCGTTCGGGTCTTTGCGGGCATCGACGATGCAGAGATCCTGCTTGAATTCCACACCGTAAATCTGCGAGATTTCGCGGGCCCGGTTCGGCTGGCGCATTGGGTCAAAGCGCTCGATCTGAATCTTGCCTTTGCCATAGCGTTCATATTCTTCCAGCAGCGAATACATGCGGTTATAGTTCGGAGTGGAGCGTTTGAAGGCGAAGATAACACGCACCGGTGTTTCGCGTTTCTGGACCCGGTCACTGCTCAGCACGTTGATGGTTCGGTCAGAGATGGTGTAGCGCTGGTCCTGGGAGAGATCCCGGCGGCTGTATTCGTGACAGCCCACATAGTTGCAGGCAATCACGATGATAGCCAGCAGCACCAGGTTGAGCCAGGCCAGGGGGTTGTACTTTGTCTTGCGGGCATCGGGATGCCCCGTGTAGTTCGTTTTGCTCATGGGTGAGAAAATGCTTGTGATTTCAGTATCAACGGTGCCAGCGACGGTAATCGACCACACGCTTTGTCAGTGCAAGAGTGAGTACGGCGAGCGTTACGTAGAGAACCAGTGGGCGTGTGTCAATCAGCCCGCGCGAGAAGGCGCTGATCTGCTCGGATATGGACATGTAGTGGAATGCAGGGGCTGCGGGGAATTCGCCCCAGAGCTCCGGAACACGCCCCATGAAGTAGTAGATGATGATGGAGCAGGTGCAGACAATGCCTGCAATAATCTGGCTGCGGGTGAGTGAGGAACAGAAAATGCCAAGTGCAATGAAGAAACAGCCCGATATGGACAGAATGCTGATTGGGCCGTACCAGTCTGCTGGTGTGTAGGTTATACGGCCTTCAGGTGCCATGTCGTAACGCAGGCTGGTGTACAGGTTGCCCAGATCGCTCATCCATGGGTAGAGCAGCATCGGTGTCCACAGCAGGATATAGAAGAGCAGGGCTGCAAAGTATTTACCCAGAACAATTTGAGTGGTAGTCACCGGAGCTGTCAGCAATCCTTCCAGTGTTCCGTGGCTTTCTTCCTCTGCCAGCGTGCGCATGGTGATGAGCGGGAAAATGAAGATAAAGAAGAACCAGAAGTTCACATTATCAAGCATGTAGAACATGACGCCTTCGCCAGTGGCCTTGCTCATGGTCTGCAGAACGGCTTGAAGCCAGAATCCCTGCAGCCCCATGGCGCAGGCCAGTATCACCCAGCCGAAAGGCGTGCAAAGATAACTGCGGAGTTCACGGGAGAATATGGTCAGGAGCGTTGCAAACCAGCTCCTCGTACGGCAAATTTCAGGTCTTATCGGTGTTTCTGCCATTGGTGCAAAAAGGGGGGGGGTTAGTCTTTACGCGTCATCTCTACGAATACATCTTCCAGACTCGGGATGTGGCGGTATATGTGGCGCATGGGGAAATGGTGCGATGCTATGATGGCTGCGGCTTTCTCGCGGGTGTCTGTGCCGGGCTCGGCGCGCACTATCAGCTGGTGCCAGCCGCCGGGCAGGGTGCCTTCTACTATCACCTTTTTCACCGGTTCAAAAGCTTCCAACTCCGCAACTACTGTTTCAAGGTCTCCCTTGAACTCTATGGAAACGCGACCGGCCGCTCGCAGTCCGCGAGTCAGGTTCAACGGGGTATCTGCAGCCTTGATTTGCCCCTGGTCTATGATTATCACTTTGTTACATATCATTTCAACCTCGCTCAGAATGTGCGTGGAGAGAATGACGGTGTGTTCCTCTGCCAGTGAGCGCACCAGCTCGCGTATCTGGCGAATCTGGTTCGGATCCAGCCCATTGGTCGGTTCATCCAGTATGAGCAGGTCCGGGTTGCCCAGCAAGGCATCTGCCAGGCCTACTCGCTGCCGGTATCCCTTGGATAATGTGCTGATGAGGTTCTTGCGCTTGGGTTCCAGTCCGCAGCGGTCGATGACCCAGCCGACTTGCTGACGTACCGATTTGCCGCAGATTCCTTTCAGCTTCGCCCGGTATTCGAGATATTCTGTCACGCGCAAATCTTCATACAGTGGCACGTTTTCAGGCATGTAACCCAGGTGCCGCCGAGCTTCCAGGGGGTGGTCGATGATATCGAAGCCTGCTATGCGTGCGGTGCCGGCTGTCGGCGGAAGATAGCCGGTCAGCATTTTCATCGTCGTGGTCTTGCCGGCGCCATTTGGCCCGAGAAAGCCCACAATTTCACCTTTCTCGATTGAAAACGTCGCGTCCTGTACCGCGGTGAAGCGGCCAAAAACTTTATGCAGATGCTCAGCGGTCACCATACTCATAAGCGCCGTCTATTGTAGCAGTTTTTTGTGCCAATTCAAGCGGATTCTTGGATGCTGCCAAATACGGACAAAAGATTCCGCATTACACATATTATGCGAAGTAAGAAATTTTATTTTTGCCGGTTAGTGTCGAGATTCTCACTTGACTCACTCCCCGAGCGTGGAGTAATATGTTGGCCTATGGTAAAATGCGAGGTCAGATATGAAGGCGGGCTGCACTGCAGATTGCAGCATGGGCCGTCCGGCGCTGCGGTGGCTACCGATGCACCAGTGGATAATCGCGGCAAAGGAGAATCCTTCTCACCGACAGATTTGATGTGTGCAGCGATGGCTGCCTGCATGGAGACAATCATGGGCATTTACGCGGAGGACAACGGTCTGGACCTGAGCGGAACCTGTATCACAGTGGGTAAGGTGATGAGTGCTAATCCGCGCCGCATCGCCCGTATTGAGACAGAAATCAGTGTTCCCCTGCCCGCCGGGAATCCGCACCAGGCTGCGCTGGAAGACTGTGTACTGGGAAGCCCTGCCATGCGCAGTCTGCATCCCGACATTGAAGTGCCAATTACGTGGAACTGGGTGGGCTGAACACCATGAAGCGGCTCAATTTCATCTACTGCATCTCTCCACTCACCGTGGCCCTGAATACCATTCCGGGCATGCTGAGTGACAGCGTGCTGCGAATGATTGTGACCGCAGTTCTGGCTTTGACCGTCTGGGGGCTGATCTGGGTGCGCCTGTATGGTACGGGCAAGTTGCGCCCAGAGTTTGCCGTTCTGTCTGTTGTACCGGCGCTGAGTTACCAGCTTATACTGACAGCAGGTGGTCCATACATGGCTGTTTTTAATACGCTCGGCTGGCAGAATTTTAATTTCCTTCTCTGGTTAGGCTCTATATTTGTGTATATAAGAGCATTTCTTCCGTCCAAAGATGAATACAGAGGCCGCCTTGCGGGTGATGCGGTCTTTATCTTTATGACTACCGTCACTATCATCTACAGCCTCAGCTGCTGGGCTGCCACTCACGCTGTATTATCCTGAAACTCTTCAAAACCATTCCTGAATATGAAAACAAACCTCATCATTCTTACTTCCGGGCTCTTTCTCTGCGCCTGTGTGGATACCAAGTACGACGTCGTGACCGGTCATGCGCGTGTGATTTCAAATCATTACCAAGGCTCAGTGCAGCCAGTGGTGCGAGCTGAGCCGCAGGCTGAGGTTGTCCGCAAAGAAACGCAGGTAGTTGTTGCCAAACCAGTGCAGATAGCCCCTGCCCCGGCTCCAGCAGCGCCCACCCCTGCCCCCGTGGCAACACCCCGGAGCAATCCGGTTTCACAGCAGCAGCCCGCAGTGGCTCATGTGGCACCGAAACCAGTGCCCGCAGCTCCCGTAGAACCGGTTGCTCCGCAGAAAAAGACCACGCCGGTTGCGCAGCAGCAGCCTGCCGCTGCAGCGCCCGCTGCTCCGGCTCCGGTGGTCAAGCAGGCTCCTGTCGCCAAGCCGATTATCGAGAAACGCGAACCCGGTCAGCTTTATGTTGTGGTGAAGCCGCAGCCCATTTCAACCACGCCGAGGGGTACAATCGTGACTCAGAAGCAGCCCGCTGCTGTCACACCGGCTCCTGCCACCAGGAGTTACCCCGTGATGCCAGGACAGAACCGCGGCCTGCACACCCGTGATACGTACTGATTTCAATCACTGAGTCCCACCCGTCATGGCAAAGCAACGCTTGGATGTACTCGTGGCACAGCAGGGACTGTGCGTATCCCGGGAGCAGGCACAGCGTCTTATCCTGGCGGGTGAGGTCAGCGTGAAAGGACAGGTTATCACCAAACCCGGCACAAAGGTTGATGATGCCCTGCCCATCACCGTCAAGAACAAGCCGCGCTACGTCAGCCGCGGTGGATTGAAACTTGAGGGCGCTTTTAAGGCATTTCCTGTCAAGGCGGAAGGCAAGATTTGTCTCGATATAGGCTCTTCCACTGGTGGTTTTACAGATTGCCTGCTGCAGAATGGAGCCGTGCGTGTGCATGCGGTGGATGTGGGTACAAACCAGCTGGTCTGGAAACTGCGCAATGACCCGCGCGTGATAGTGAAGGAACAGTTTAACGCCCGCTACATGACACCGGAGGACCTGGGCGAAAAGGTGCAGCTGATTGTGAGCGATGTCTCGTTCATCTCTCTGACCAGGATATTGCCTGCGGCATACGGTTGCCTGGCCGAGGGCGGCGACCTGCTTGTGCTCATCAAGCCCCAGTTTGAACTGCAGCCGGAAGATATCGGCCCCGGCGGCATTGTCCGGGACCCCGCTCTGCACCAGCGGGCGGTGGATAAAATCCGCGATTTTGTCACCACGGAATTGCACCGGGAATGGTGCGGCGTGGCGGATTCCCCCATCACTGGTATGGAGGGTAACAAGGAATTCCTGGCCTGGCTGTGCTAACAGGTCATTCCCGCGTTATCCATTCCCTGAACCAGCCGGCGCAGCGGTGCGTGTACGGGCAGTTTCAGTTCCGGATCCTGGCTCAGAATAGCCGCGGCATCACGGCTGGCCCTGTGAATCAGGCGCATATCAGCCAACCACTCAGGAAACTCCACCCGCCCCAGGCCACTCTGTGCTGTACCCAGCACATCGCCCGGACCACGCATCCGGAAATCCTCCTCGGCAATTTCAAAACCATTCAGCGTGCGGCAAAGCACCTCCAGCTTCTCCCGACCGGGTTCACCTGGTTTGGCTGATGAAAGCAGAATGCAGAAACTTTTGTGTTCTCCTCGTCCGATGCGACCGCGCAGCTGGTGAAGCTGCGAGAGGCCGAATGTATCGGCATTGTTGATAATCATAATGTTAGCATTGGCAACGTCTACACCTACCTCCACCACCGTTGTCGCAACAAGAATATCCATCTCCCCTCGGTGAAATGCCTGCATGGCGGACTCCTTTTCATCGGCATTCATCCGGCCGTGCAGCAGTCCGATGCGGCGCTCCGGGAACACCGCATTCCACCGACCTAGCTCGCTGGTGGCGCTGCTTTGCTTGCGCGTATCACTCTCTTCAACCAGGGGGGAAACGATGTAAATCTGCCGCCCGGCGTCCATCTGCTCGCGCATAAAGGAGATGATGCGCTTCATGTTGGCCGGGTTACGCAGTGCCGTCACGATTTCACCACGGTTGGCCGGCAATTCATCGATAATGGAAACATCCAGGTCACCATAAAGCGTCAGGGTCAGTGTGCGGGGAATCGGCGTGGCCGTCATTACCAGGACATCGGGATTATCTCCGCTCGCGATGAATTGCTCGCGTTGCTCCACTCCGAACTTATGCTGTTCATCAATAACGGCAAGGCCCAGATTGACCGGCCGGTTCTTTTTGTACAGCAGCGCGTGAGTCCCGACGATGATGCGAGGTGCATCGCCATACCCTCCCGCATCCAGAATCAATCCGGTATCATCTGCATGGTCCGAGGTGCGCAGCGAAACCGGCACATCCATGTGCTGCAGCAGGCGGCAGAAATTCCGGTAATGCTGCTCCGCCAGAATCTGAGTCGGCGCCAGCAGGGCGGCATTCTTGCCACTGCCCACAGCCAGCAGCATGGCGCAGAGAGCGACCAGGGTCTTACCACTACCGACATCCCCTTGCAACAGTCGGTTCATCTGCCGTGGACTTGCCATATCCGTCCGGATTTCCTGCACACAGCGTCGCTGCGCCGATGTCAGTTCAAACGGCAGCTCCTGCAGCAGTTCCTCCATATAGGCCGCAGACGTTGCTGTAATCTGCCCTGGTCGCCCCTGCAGACGCTGGCGGCGCCACGCCACACGAAACTGCTGCTCAAAACACTCCACCAGTGCAAAACGCAGTCTCGCCTTCCGGTGGACGGCTTCTTCGGCAGGAAAATGGATGTCGCGCACGGCCTGCCAGTATGGGTAAGCGGGTGCCACATCATACCCCGGAGCCGGGGCGTCCTGCGCCAGTTGTTGCAAAACCTTCCACACGATGCAGCGGTAATTCCGCACCGCGATTCCAGGAATCGCGCGGTAAATGGGCACAATGCGGCCGGTGTGAATCACCTCAGCGTCCTTCCTCTCAACCAGTGGCATGAGGGTGCCGCCCAGCGCCGCTTCGACCAGTCTTCGTCCTGCATCCTCATCGTCCATCACCTCGAAATCAGGATTGGCCATGGTGAGCTTGCCCCCATAGAGGCGTACTTTGCCGAAAACGGAAAGATTCATTCCCGTGGCGAGCAGCTTCGCCACATACGGCATGTTGAACCAACGCAGGTAGAGTCGAGTGCCGTGCGGATCATCCGGCGTCCCGGTCATTGCTTCAAAGTAGCGTTTGTGTGCAAAGCGCCAGGCTGTTCCGTACACATGAACGCGCAAGCTGACTGCCTCACCGTCCTGCAGCAGATGCAGTGGTGCTGAGCTGCGGCGGTCTTCATAGCGCCTTGGCAGGCGCCGCAGCAGGTGCTGCACCTGCTCCAGCCCTGCGGCATGCAGTGCCTGCAGCTCTCGCGGTGCGATGTCCGCCAGCTCGGCCAGCGGTGTGTCCGGCTGCAGACGTCGGTTGCTCATCAGCGGTGTGATTTACCTTGGTTAATGCAACGGTAGTAGTAGTCCACGCGACTGTGGAACCATGCCCACTTGGGTCCGGGCTTGCCATTTGTCAGAAGTGGGGCCGGGCAGTTCTTGCGAGTCCAGTGGTAGTGCGGCACCACACGGCGCAGGCTGATACCATAGCGTTTCATCAGCACCGCTGTCAGCTTGGCAGCACGATCCCAGGTGCGGAAATGATTGTGACCGCGGTTTTCGCACTCACACATCTCGATACCGATGGAGTTGTGGTTGCCAGCCGGAGTGCCGGCGTGCCAGCCGGTTTCACGCAGCGGCAGGTTCTGCACGCACATGAACTGGTCCACCGTGAAATGCCAGCTGCGGTTGGTGAATGCACCGCGGCAGAGCGCTCGGGAATGCTGCATGGCTGTAGATGACGGCGAGTGATTCGCCGTGCTGTGAATCGTGATGAAAGCGGGATTCAGGCGGCGGGAGCCGCGGCGCTGTCTTGAATTCGACGGCATGATGCGCACCTTGATGTTCACCTCTCTGGCCAGACGGGAAATACTGCGTTGCACCAGCGGAGTGCGCACCGGCTGGAAACGCACCGCCTTTGGTGTGCGCAGGTAGGAGTTGCGGCCTTGCTGCTGGCAACCTGTGAATACTGCAGCTGCTGTGAGCAGCACTGTTGCCATAAGTTTACCGTAATGAACCATGGCGTTATTCTGCCATGTACCCCCCTGCCTTGGCAAGTGCAAATCCTGTCGCGCAATAAGTTTTTACCGAGTCCTGCCTGATTCTTTCTTTGACAAATTGATGGAAATTCACTACACTGCACTCCACACAGAACATTATGTCCATGAGAGACGAACATCAGACACAACTTCCGCTCCAGTCCCACAGCCGCGGTCTGTGGATTCTCAGCCCCCTGCTGGTATTCTTTGTGCTCTACCTGAGCGCTTCCATCCTGCTGGGTGATTTTTACAAGATGCCCGTCACCGTCGCCTTCATGGCAGCCTGCACCTGGGCCTTTGTGGTATGTCGACCGCGCCGCTTCAGCGAGCGCATCGAGCGCTTCTCCCGCGGCGCCGCCCATAGCAACATCATGATGATGGTGTGGATTTTCGTGCTTGCCGGCGCCTTTGCCTCCTCAGCCAAATACATCGGCTCGGTGGATGCTACGGTGAACCTCACCCTTTCCCTGCTTCCGGCAAACATGGTACTGGCCGGCGTTTTCCTGGCCGCCTGTGTTATTTCCCTTTCCATCGGCACCTCTGTGGGCACCATCGTCGCCCTCATGCCTGTGGCCGTGGGCCTGGCTGATAAGGCCGGGGCCGATCTGGCCCTCATGGCCGGTGGCGTTATCGGCGGTGCTTTCTTCGGCGATAACCTTTCCTTCATTTCCGATACCACCATCGCTTCCACCCGCACGCAAGGTTGTGCCATGCAGGATAAATTCAAGGCCAACTTCGCCATCGTCTGCCCCGCTGCCGTGCTCGTGCTTGCCCTCTACGTCGGTCTTGGCTGGGACCTCGCCCCAGTGAAAATCACCCAGGATATCCAGTGGCTCAAAGTGCTGCCCTATCTTCTTGTGCTCATCACCGCCCTCTGCGGCATGAATGTCATGAAGGTGCTCATCCTCGGCATTGTTGCCACCGGTGCCGTCACTGGCCTTGAAGGTGGCTGCACCATCATCGGCTGGGTTGGCTCCATGGGCCAGGGAATGACCGGCATGGGTGAGCTTATCATCGTCACCCTGCTGGCTGCCGGCATGCTCGAACTCATACGCTACAACGGTGGCCTGACCTACATCGTTGAGCATCTCACCGCCTGCATCCGCGGGCGCCGCGGTGCTGAATGCAGCATTGCTCTCATGACCGCCCTGGCCAACTTCTGTACTGCAAATAACACCGTGGCCATCGTCGCTGTCGGTAACATTGCCCGCAGTGTTGCGCAGAAATATGGTATCTCTGCCCCCCGCTCCGCCAGTCTCATGGACACAGCCTCCTGCGTCATCCAGGGCATCCTGCCCTACGGCGCCCAGCTTCTCATGGGCTCCGCCCTGGCCGGTATCACCGCTTTCTCCATCATCCCGAACCTTTTCTACCCCTTTGTCATGGGTATCTCCGCTGCCATCTTCATCATCTTCAATCTGGCGGAGAAGAAGTAGTCGTTCATCCGGACAAGGACAGGAAGGAGGAACCTTCATAATTTTTGCATTGCCAGCGTCCAGGTGCTTTTCGCCAGAGCCTGTTCAGCCGGTGGAAAAAATCCGTCCCGGTATCAGCGCAGCAGGGCATTCTGATGACCGCCAGTATGCAGAGCCGTCCGATAGCGGTATATATTTTCTGACCGACGAAGCAAAAGCCAACATCACCAAGGCAAAGGCAGCAACCGCCGCCCCGGTAATCGGGACGGCGGTTGCCGTATAGAGACTGGAAGCTGGTCTATTTCTGAGAATCAGGCAAAGGCTCCTTTTCCAGAATCTCACTGATCGGGATGCGCAGGAAGCCCATACCATGATAATCATTGGTCTCGCTGGCGTGGGCAGGCTCGTAAATGACGCCGAGTGTTTCGTCATCCACAGGAGCCAGGCAGGAGTATCCCCAGCATTCGCGGACATCATAAACCAGGCCTTTGCTCCATGTTTTGCCATCATCGCGGGAGACATGGATGGACATGTGATTGCGGAGTTTGGGTTTGGAATCCGGGTGCGAGAAGAACAGCAGGCGGCCATACTTGCTGCTGTTTACCGCAATGAGGGAAGCCTGGCAGGCCGGGTCGTTGAGGGTGTTCACATTGGTGGAATGCGGCTGCCAGGTCTTGCCCAGATCATGAGTGGTGTAAACCACACGCTTGCCGCCGAAAGTCTCATTGCGACAGGTCAGCATGAGGGCGCCATCCGCCAGCTCAACTACCTGGCATTCCGATGTGCGGTGCGGAACCCCGGTGCCATAGTGCCAGGTTTTGCCGTGGTCAGTGGAGTAGCAGATGGTGCATCTGCAGGCCGGGCGGGCCTTCATATCCCAGATCTGTGCAGGGAACACGATGACACCTTTGCTGGTGCAGATACCACAGCCGGGGCCGGCCAGAATAGTTGTCCACTGCGGCTGTTTGATTTCGCGGGTTATGTTGATATTGCGGCTCCAGGTCTTGCCGTCATCATCGCTGTATACCATTTCCCACTGTCCGGTATCCTGCGGGTCATAACCCGGGCGGGAACGCAGCAGACATGGGTTGCGGTCGAAATGCACGGCCAGTGCCTGCAGCCAGATGCGCCCGGTCTTGGTGTCCTGCAGGATACAGGGGTCGCCGCAGCCGTTGCCTTTACCGGGGCCGGCATCCATCGCCACCACGGGGTCTGTCCATGTGCGGCCTCCATCTTCCGAACGCACCACGGCCACATCAATATCCGAGCTGAGGTCCAGGTGGTTCTCGTAGCGGGCGTCGAAACAAGCCATCAAGGTTCCGTTGGCGGTGCGAATCATGCCCAGGATGCGGTAGGTGATACAGTCGCGTGTCTCCCCGGTGACGGGGTTGGGCACTTTGGCATCCGGCACTGCGAGGAGGTAGCCCACACGCTGAGTCACCGGAGTCCCCTGCTCTGCATACACCTTCCCTTCAATATCAATACCAGCCGGTTCAAAAGTGATGGATTCGCCCACCTGCACATTCGCGGAGGGGCGGGCATCCACCCAAAGTTCCGTCACGCCCGGGTCAAGCGTGCCGGCGCAGGGAACCGTCACTGTGCCATCGGCTGCCGGCCTGGCTTTGCCATATACCTTGCCCACTCGGAACTTGAGCCCTATGGTGCCGTCAACCGAGCGTTCCGGCTTGCCAGTGCGGATAGTTACCTCGTCGACAGCATTGGCCGGGCTCACCTTGAGTCTGACGCAATTTACCTCCAGAGGGGCGGCAGCGCCAGTTGTCTGCATCCGGTAGCTGAATACGGCATTGATAGGCGCCCGCTTGAGCAGAGGCTGGGGGCCGGGGTTCACAAACTCGGCCGAGGTCAGTTTCATGGCGCCAGCGTAAAATTCAATATCATCTACCAGGGCGCCTCCTTTTTCTGCGCTTGTGCAGACGAGACGCACAGCCGCCGTGCCGGGAGGAAGAATCGCTTGCACCGAGGCATTGTAACCACCGGCGCGAAGTTTCTGTTCGCTGGCAAGTTCCACGTCCCCCGCAGCAGTTTCGGCAATGATGCGGAAAACAAACTTTCCGTTATTTGTCCATCGTTGCAGCCACAAGGAAAGCTGTGCAGCATCTGTCGTGGGAGTTTTCAACTCAAGCCGGGCCGTGCGATTGTCTCCGCCCTGGATGTGCAGTGCTTTTTTGCCAGTGCGAGCAAGCTTCTGCAGCACCACGGCATGCCCGGGCTGGGCAGACAGCACACCGCACTCAATCGGCTGAGAACTTAACGGGCCGGTCGGCAGAGTTTCAAAACTTTCACTGGCAAAAGTAAGGCCACACGCCAGCAATGGCAGGAAATATTTTATACGCATATTGGTTATTTTACAACATCCAGCATTTCTTGCAAGTTAAAACAGCCACGCACACAACACTGTTTTTATGAAAGGCCCTTAATGAATAAATAGTGTCACACTCTTCACCAACCAGTAGCCACCGAAAATCAGCCAGCAGAACAGCAGCAAAGCCAACAGGAAAGGCTTTGGCCCAGCCTTGCAGAACTTGTCAAAA
>JAFVQN010000017.1 GCA_017504805.1 Akkermansia sp.
CGTAGCCGGAGACGCGAAGCCCCGAGTGAGAGGGTGGCAGAAAGCGCCGCCAAAATATTAAGCCATAGCTTCTGCCACCCACTCCGCTACGCTCCGGGGTTCTGATATGTTTTTCGTTTTACCCAGGGTTCCGCTGCTGACGCAGCTCCACCCTGGGCTATTATTGTGGCGCCCCGCCGGTAGTCGGGGCTCAAAATTCCGCGGACGTTCCGTCCGCAGGCTGCTCGCTAAACTCGCATTTGATAAGTTTGCAGAGGTTGCCAATGTAGTTTTCCGCGCCCCCGGTTAAGCCCGTCCCGCCTGCACGGAGAGGTCGCGCAGCCAGGAGCTCTGCTCCATGCCGGCGGCTTCGGCTGCCGTAAACGGCATGCGGGGGCGCCAGTTGGTGCCGCCTTCAGTGCCGGGGGTATTCAGCCGCACCGGAATATCGAAAAGTTCGGTCCACATCAGGGCAGCATAGGCCGAATTGCACTGCAAGAGGGCACGGATGAGGGCATCCTTAATCCCCTGGTGCCAGGAAACCATGCAATCGCGGTGGCTCATGCCGGCGAAATCCGCCAGCCAGCAAAGCACGCGGGCACAGTCACGCCCTTTCTGCTGGGCAGCGCGGCGCACTTCCGGCGGGGTGGCGGGGTCGAGCACGGCGCCGTAGGCATCCTGCACCGCATCGTTCCAGGCATCCCAATCGGTGCAAAGCGGCGGAAAATCATGCGTAGCGTAGGTAGCAAAGGAGCACGGATTATAGGTCTCGCCCCGCACAACCTGCTGCTGGGGCGTAATCTCCCAATGCGGAATCTTGAAGCCGGCAATGCGCAGGTAGGACAAATCCGGTCGCACGTAATCAGGCACGCAGCCCAGATCCTCGCCCACCACACGCACTCCGGGGGCTGCCTTGATGAGCTGGCGGAGCAGGAAATCGCCGCGCGACAAGTTATCGCGGCGCTCGTTCTCGGTCCAGTCGCCGTGCGGGCGGAAACCCGGGCGGCGCCCCCCGCAGCGGGCCGCGGCCTCATCCTCCGACAGCGGCAGGAACTCCGGGTTGCGGTCCGGCATCCATGGGAAGGCATAAATGCGATAAAAGCCCAGCACGTGGTCGATGCGGTACATGGAAAACACCTCCGCCAGCTTGCGGATGCGGCGCCCCCACCAGGCAAAGCCATCGTGTTCCATCACATCCCAGCGGTAGAGGGGAATACCCCAGTTCTGCCCCCACTTCGCGGTAAAGGGGTCCTCGGCAAAATTACCCTCGGCCGGGGCGCCGCCACTCCAGTCCATATCGAAAAGGTAGCGTTCAAAAAAAACATCGGCACTAGCCACCGAAACACCAATAGGCACATCCCCCATGAGCAGCACCCCTTTCTCATCTGCGTAAGCGCGCACGCGGGCCCATTCCCGCGCGCACAGCCACTGGAGCCACTGCTGGTGGCGCTTCTGGGCGCGGGAATCAGCGCAGTCATTCACAATGCGGCGCACCACATCGGTATTCTGCTCCGGCCAGAGCCACCAGGCAATGGTGCCGAAGCCGAAACTCGCCACCCGGAAGGTGGTATAATCCTCCAGCCAGAGTCCCTCCCGGCGCACCCATGCCTCGAACTCTGCACGAAGCGGGGCAAACTCGTCCTCCTGCTCAAAACGCTTCCATGCCTGCGAGAACCAATATCGCTTATACGTGCGCACGCGGGCATAATCCACCAAATCGCGGCCGCCCGGCAGCTGCAGCGGTGGCATATCCCCGGGATAGGGCGGCAGATGCTCCGGCATACCGGGGATGCACTCCAGCGAGAGGTAAAGCGGCTCCAGCGCCACTGAGCTGATAGCCGAATAGGGCGATGGCGCATCATCCTCCCCTAGGGCATTCACGGGCAGCAGCTGTAGAAAGCCCACGCCATGCTCCGCCGCCCAGCCAATCCATTCCTCCAGCGCGGTCAGATCACCGATTCCGGCATCCCCATCCCGCCTCAGTGAAAAAAGTGGGATCAGCACGCCCGTTTTACGTTCCATCACCATAGCGCACCATATTAGCACAGAAAGAACCCACGCGCAATGCGAAAGCACTTGCAAGCATCTAATTTTATTCACACCGAACAGAATGCCGCACTTTATCTTTCAAATAAGGAGAATTTACTTGAATTTTGTTTCTACTTATGGTAGTAGCAAAAAATCATACATGCCACTGCACCCGGCAGTGAACAGAATCACGGACTTACGCAAACAACAACATGGCCACGACGAAGAAAACAACAAACACCAAGGCGAAGACTGCAGAGAAAAAGGAACCCGCCAAAAAAACAGCCCCCAGGAAAGAAGCTGCAGCGCCCGCCAAGAAGGCCCCTGTTCGCGAAACACTCACGGCCGAGGAAAAAGCCCGAGTGAAGAAACTGAAGGAAACCCTGGCACTGCTGAAGGCAGACCCGGAATGGCCCAGGTTCCTGCAGGAGCAGAAAGATGCCCTGCTGCGTCTGCGCGACGAAATGCTGCCAAACATGCAGAACGTGACCCGGGACCACCTGCGCAGCGGCGCCTCGAATGTCTCGTCCTCCTCCGGCCAGCACATCGGTGACGCCGGCAGCGAAGCAGAAGTGCGCGACCTCACCATCCGCCTGCTGGACAAGGACCGCGAACAACTCTTTGAGATTGATGCCGCCCTGGAGCGAATCCGCCGCGGCACCTACGGCATCTGCGAAATCTCTCTTGACCCCATACCCAAGAAGCGACTTCAGGTGCGCCCGTTCTGCCGCCTGACCGTGAAATGCCAGGAGGAATACGAGAAAAAATATGGCTCCTATGCCAACTACAGAGCAAAAAAACAGGACCATGTCGGGTATGCTGACCTACAAAATGACATGGAAAATGCGATTTCTCTTGACGATAGCGAAGAATAGTGTACAATGTGCGCCCGCAAGTCAACAATTCGCAATTATGCCTAGAGATATTATCATTCTGGAATGCACGGAGGCCAAGGCCGAGGGTAAGACCCCTTCCCGTTACGTGACCACCCGCAACAAGAAGAGCCAGCGCACGCCCGGCC
>JAFVQN010000018.1 GCA_017504805.1 Akkermansia sp.
CACACGCGTCCCAAAGATTTATTCTGAGAGACTCAAGTGCCCATAAATCCAAGTCCTTCCAAAAAGCGCTCTGGAAGAAGCCCCCTCATCTCGGTAAATTGATGTTTATCGTTATCGGAGCACGGGACTTCAGTCCCGAAATCACGGTGCATTTAATCGGGACTGAAGTCCCGTGCTCCGACAAAGTTCCGCCCCCGTAAATTCCAATTCAATGAGTTTTCCGAGGTCCCGTATCTTGGGACAGGCTTTCATTTTCTTGTTGCATAAAGGAAAAAAACTGGTAAAGTGTACGCATGTCCGCAAAACGCTTTATTCTGAATGAGACGAGCTACCACGGCCACGGTGCTGTGGAGGCTATTGTGACCGAAGTGAAGAGCCGTGGTTTCGCCAAGGCGCTGGTAGTGACCGATGCCGACCTGGTGAAGTTCGGCGTGGTGGCCAAGGTGACCAGCCTGCTGGATGCCGCTGGCTGCGCCTACGAAATCTACGACAAGGTGAAGGCCAATCCGAGTGTGGATGTGGTGACCGCCGGTGTGGCAGCCTTCAAGGCCGCCGGCGCAGACTACATGATTGCCATCGGCGGTGGTTCCCCGCAGGATACCGCCAAGGCCATCGGCATCATCATCAACAACCCGGAATTCTCCGATGTGGTGAGCCTGGAAGGCCTGGCCCCGACCAAAAACAAGTGCGTGCCCGTGATTGCCGTGGCCACCACCGCCGGCACGGCCGCAGAAACCACCATCAACTACGTGATTACCGATGAAGCCAAGCGCCGCAAGTTCGTGTGCGTGGACCCGCACGACATCCCCGTGGTGGCTGTGGTAGACCCGGATATGATGAGCTCCATGCCCAGGGGCCTCACCGCCGCCACCGGTATGGATGCCCTCACCCACGCCATCGAAGGCTACACCACCCTGGCCGCCTGGGAACTGGCCGATACGCTCAACATCAAGGCTGTGGAACTCATCGCCAGAAACCTGCGCAAGGCAGTGGAGAACGACCCGGACGGCCGCGAAGGCATGGCTCTGGGCCAGTACATGACCGGCATGGCCTTCTCCAACGTGGGGCTTGGCGTGGTGCACGGCATGGCCCACCCCCTGAGCGCATTCTACAACACCCCCCACGGTGTGGCAAATGCCGTGCTGCTGCCCTACGTCATGGAATACAATGCCCCCTACACCGGCGAGAAGTTCCGCGAAATCGCCCGCGCCATGGGTGTGCAGGGCGTGGACTCCATGAGCCAGGAGGAATACCGCAAAGCCGCCATCGATGCCGTGAAGCAGCTCTCCATCGATGTGAACATCCCCCAGACTCTGGCCGAAATCGGCGTGAAGGAAGAGGACCTCGAGGCCCTCACCGATGCTGCTATGGCCGACGTCTGCACCGGCGGCAACCCCCGCCCCTGCACCTGGGACGAAGTGCTCACCGTGTACAAGACAGCATTTGGCAAGTAAACATTAACTTCAGAAAAGATAACATTCACCCACGCAGCACCGGCTGCGTGGGTGTTTTTTGTTGAAAACCGGGCGATTTCCGCAACATTCGCAATCTTTTGTGCTTGACTTAACTCCAGCTATGGGGTAACGTGTACTCAAGCATTATGACTGAACGTCGCATAGTAATTACAGGTATGGGCGCCCTTTCCCCCCTCGGCAACAGTGTTGAGGAAACGTGGGAAGGCATGAAAAACGGCCGCTCCGGTATCTCTAAAATTGAGAGCACCGACGACAGCGCGCTGAGTATCCACATTGCCGGTGAGGTGCGTGGCTATGACCCGGCCCCCTTCTTCAAGAAGGACCCGAAGGCTGTGCGCCGCTGCGACCGCTTTGAGCAGCTCACCATGGGCGCCGTGGCCGAAGCTCTGGAAAACTCCGGACTGGACGTGGACAAGGTGGATAAGACCCGCGTGGGCGTCATGATTGGCTCCGGCATCGGTGGTCTGGGGATTCACGGCGAAGGCTGTGAGGCCCTGCTGAAGTCCGGCCCGCGCCGGGTGAGCCCGTTCTGCATTCCGTACATGATTACGAACATGGCCTCCGGTATGGTCAGTATCGAGTACGGTTTCGGCGGCCCGAACATGAGCATTTCCACCGCCTGCGCCACCGCTAACCACTGCATCGGCGAAGCCTGGCGCATCATGAAGTTCGGTGATGCGGACGTGATGATCTGCGGTGGTGCAGAAGCAGCCATTCTCTCCGTGAGTATCGCAGGCTTTGCCAACATGAAAGCCCTTTCCACCCGCAACGATGACCCCACCACCGCCTCGCGTCCGTACGACGTGGATCGCGACGGTTTCGTGATGGCCGAAGGTGCCGGCATCATCATTCTGGAAACGCTGGAGCACGCCAAGGCCCGCGGTGCCAGGATTCTGGCCGAACTGGTGGGTTACGGTCTGAGCGCTGATGCCTACCACCTGACCTCCCCCATGCCGGAGGGCGAAGGCGCAGCCCGCTGCATGGACATGGCCCTGAAACACGCCGGCCTGAAGCCCACCGATGTGCAGTACATCAACACGCACGGCACCTCCACCCCGCTGGGTGATATCTGCGAGACCAAGGCTATCAAGGCCACCTTCGGTGACTATGCCACCAATGGCCTGGTGGTGAGCTCCACCAAATCCATGACAGGCCACCTGCT
Organism: Akkermansia sp.; assembly: GCA_017504805.1. Classification (GTDB taxonomy): domain Bacteria; phylum Verrucomicrobiota; class Verrucomicrobiia; order Verrucomicrobiales; family Akkermansiaceae; genus Akkermansia. The sequence continues at coordinate 2,638 of JAFVQN010000018.1, forward strand.
GGGTGCTGCCGGCGCCATCGAGCTGCTGGCCTGTGTCAAGGCCATCCAGGACAACTTCGTGCCGCCCACCATCAACGTGTTCAACCAGGACCCCGAGTGCGACCTGGATGTCTGCCCGAACGTGGGTCGCAGCATGACCGTGGATGTAGCCCTGAGTAACTCGTTCGGCTTCGGTGGTCACAACGCTTCCCTCATCGTGAAGCGCTATGTGGACTAAACGTTAATGCCCTGAATATAACAGATATGCACGCGGCGGCTGTGGGGAATCACAGCCGCCGTACTTGCACCCGGAACCCGACATGCTGAAAAACCTCCTCACCCGTTTCCGCAACTCCGGTCAGATGAACCGGGGTGACCACCTGCTGCTCCGTTGGGCAGGGCTGAGCCTGAGTGTACTGGTGCTCACCGTGCTGCTCACCGCACTGGGGGTCATGGAGCACCTGGAGCTGGAGCAGATCCGATTCCTGGGCGGCAGTCCGTTCTACATCGGCGCCGAGGAAGCGCAAATCAGCCTGCTGGGGCCTGCCGGCACCTTTGCGCTGTGCATGGCGGTCACCTTCTACCTGGCACTGGTGCTGCTGCGCGAGCGCCGCTTCACCGGGCGGCTGCAAGTGGCGATACTGGCCACCACCGCCCTGGCGCTGCCGGGTATCCTCTGCGTACTCTGGGGCGGCGTGCTGAACATGAACGCCCCGGTCATCTGCTCCATGGCCTGCTGGTTCGGGGCAGAAATCCTCCACCTTTTCCGCCGCCGCTCATGAAAGCCCAGAATTACCCCCAGGCTGTGCTCGATATGATTGCCGCCCTGAAACGCATGCCGGGTATCGGCACGCGCGGAGCAGAGCGGCTGGCGCTCTGGTTCCTCCAGCAGGGGCGCAACGAAGCCCGCCAGCTCGCCACCGCCCTGACCACCGCGGCAGACACCGTGGGCAACTGCCCGGAATGCGGCTTCTTTGCCGAGCAAGGCTGCCGCTGCACTGCCTGCGATGACCCGCTGCGCGATTCCTCCCTGCTCTGCGTAGTAGAGCAACCCACTGATGTGCTGCCCATTGAGCGCTGCGGTACCTTCCGCGGGCTATACCACTGCCTGGGAGGCAAGATTTCCCCGCTGGACGGCATCATGCCTGAGGACCTGGCCATTGAAAAGCTCATCGAGCGCGTGCAAGCCCACCCCGGCTGCGAGGTCATCCTGGCCGTGGGCAGCGATGTAGAAGGCGAAGCCACCGCCCTCTACCTGGCCGAGCAGCTCGCAGACCTCCCCTGCCGCTGCTCCCGCCTGGCCCAGGGCATGCCCGCCGGCGCCGGCCTCGGCCACGCCGATGCCATCACCCTCATGCGCGCCCTGGAGGGCCGCCGCGGGGTATGAGGTCCGCCCGACAGGGCGGATATCGTCTTGCCGCAGGCAAGATATCGTCCGGCGCAAGCCGGATATCGTCCTGACCGAAGGTCAGGATATCGTTTTCTATGGAGCCGCCCTGTCGGGCGTACGAAAGCACAGCTGGCGCTGCGCATGAAATACCGCTTGCGGCGGTATGAAAGCGGCACGGCGTGCCGCATGCGCAGGTGCATGCACCTGTGTAATTTAGATTGACACAGAAAGTGAAAGCCTGTATACTCCCGCGCGTTATGGAGAACCAGACGACCAATATCGATCTCTCGGCGCTCGACACGGAGGCCATGCGCTCCCGTCTTTCCGAGCTCGGGAGCTATCTTTGACCTCGGAAGCCTTGAATCTAAAGTAGCAGAACTGGATGAGCGCATGAGCGCCCCGGATTTCTGGGATAACCCCGAGGCCGCACGCGCCCTCATGAACGAAGTGAACCCGCTCAAGCGCCGCCTGGAACAATTCCGCGGCCTGGAAAGCGGGCTGGAGGACGTGGAAGTGGCCGTGGAAATGGCTGGCGAGGACCCCGACATGGCCGGTGAAGCCAAGGCTGAGTACGATGCCTGGTTCAAGCGCCTGGAGGAATTCGAGCTGCTGACCCTGCTTAATGGTCCGCACGACAACGCCGGCTGCTATGTGACCATTCATGCCGGTGCCGGCGGCACCGAGGCATGCGACTGGGCCAGCATGCTGCTGCGCATGTACCTGCGCTACTGCGAGCGCCACGGTTTCAACACGGAAATCATGGAAAGCACAGATGGCGATGAAGCCGGCATCCGCTCCGTGACCATCAAGATTGACGGTGAGTACGCTTACGGCTACCTCAAGAACGAGCGCGGCATCCACCGCCTGGTACGCATGAGTCCCTTCGACTCCGCCGGCAAGCGCCACACCTCCTTCTGCTCGCTGGATGCCACCCCGGATATCTCCGACGACATCGAAATCGAGGTGAAGGAAGCCGATGTGAAGATGGATACCTACCGTTCCGGCGGCAAAGGCGGCCAGAACGTGAACAAGGTGGAAACCGCCGTGCGCCTCACCCACCTGCCCACCGGCATCATCGTGGCCTGCCAGACCCAGCGCTCCCAGCTCCGCAACCGCGAGGAAGCCATGCGCATGCTCAAGGCCCGCCTCATCCAGCTCGAGGAAGACCGCAAACGCGCCGAAGCCGACCGCCAGTACTCCGAAAAGGGCGATATCGCCTGGGGTAACCAGATCCGCTCCTACGTGTTCCAGCCGTACCAGATGGTGAAGGACCTGCGCACCGGCTTCGAATGCGGCAATATCCAGGACGTGATGGACGGCAACATCGATGGCTACGTGGAAGCCATGCTCCGCCATAACGCCAATGCGTAAAAACTACAATCGACAAAGGACAAAGTACAATTGGTGAAGTACCGCTCACTCTGCTCGCCGATTGTACTTCGTTCTTTTCGCAGCGTCTATGTCGGAACAAAGCGAAGCCATGAAGGAACGCACCAGGCAATTCAGCTACCGGGTGGGAAACCTGGTGCTGCACATGGGACGCACCACCCTGCTGGCTGAGGTATACGGCAAACAACTGCTGCGCTGCGCGTCCTCTGTGGGAGCCAACTATCGCGCCGCATGCCGCGCTAAGTCTGACCGCGATTTCCTCAACAAGATTAACATCTGCGAGGAAGAATCGGACGAATGCCTGTACTGGCTCGACCACATCGGGCATTTCGAATTAATAAAGCCCGCCTCACGTCTGGAACCGCTCTACCAGGAAGCCCGCGAAATCTGAGCCATCGTCACAGCCACTGCTAAAACCATCCGCACCCGGCTACATGAATAATCCCCCTGCGCGCAGCGCAGCTGACTCTATAAATTGTCCATTGTAATTTGTAAATTGTAAATATGCTTAAGGTAGATGTCCTGACCCTGTTTCCGGAGCTCATCTCGGTGCCGCTGTCCCAGAGCATCATGGGGCGCGCAGCCGAGGCCGGGCTCATCGAGGTGCGTGCGCACCAGCTGCGCGACTGGACGCACGATAAATACCGCCGCACGGATGACTACCTCTGCGGCGGTGGCCAGGGCATGCTCATGAAGTGCGAGCCCATCTTCGAGGCCATTGAGGAGCTGCGCCAGGAGAATACGAAAGTGATTCTCATGACCCCGCAGGGCCGCGTGTTCCGCCAGCCAGTGGCCGAGGAACTGGCCGCCCCCTGCATGAATGGCGCCGATGCGCACTACATCTTCCTCTGCGGCCACTACGAGGGCGTGGACCAGCGCGTGATTGACACCCTGGTGGATATGGAACTCTCCATCGGCGACTATATCCTGACCAACGGCGCCATTGCCGCCGTGGTGGTCATCGATGCCATTGCGCGCCTGCTGCCCGGCGCCCTGGGCGATGACCGCAGCAGCGTGGAGGAATCCTTCTCCAACGGCCTGCTGGAAGCCCCCGCCTACACCAAGCCCAACGTCTTCCGCGGCATGGAAGTGCCCCCCGTCTTCCTCTCCGGCAATCACAAGGCCATCGAGGAATGGAAGCTGGAAAAATCCATCGAGCGCACCAAGGCCAACCGCCCGGACCTCTACGAAGCCTGGGCCGCCGCCCACCCCGAATACTTCGCCCCCAAAAAACGCAAGAAGACGAAGCTGACCAGCTATAAGCCGAGAAAGGCAGAATAACGCCCCTCCAAACATAGGTTGATTGGACGTTTAGACCGCCCATAGATTCCAATTTGTCTGTCACCACCAATACGGATAACACATCAATCTTTAATTGCCTCATCAATAACTAAAAACGATGTAGGGTATATTTGTTTCCCGATGATTGGAAAATTGATAGCCTGGGCATACAGGTAAACGAAATCCGGTCTCCTGACGGAGACCGGACGATATCGCCCTGCGGGCGACGATATCTTGCCTGCGGCAAGACGATATCCTCGCCTGCGGCTCGGACTTAAAACGGGATATCATCATCCTCCTCGGCGGGCATGGGAGGGGGCGGAGTCTGCTGCTGGGGACGCTGCTGCTGGTAACCGCCATTGGAATAGCCGCCGCCATTGCCATTGGAATAACCGCCGTTGGAGTAGCCACCCTGGCCGCCGCCGTAGTTGCCGCCGCCGTTGGAGTAGCCACCGCCGTTGTTGTAGTTATTGGAGCGCTGCTGGTAGCTGCCGCCACCCTGCTGACCGCCGCCATCACCGCGGCTGCCGAGGAGCTGCATATTCTCCGCCACGATGCGGATTCTGCTGCGGCGCTGGCCGGTCTGCTTATCCTCCCAGGTATCCTGCTGCAGGCGGCCTTCGATGAATACCGGACGGCCCTTGGCCAGGTACTGACCGGCGATTTCGGCCGTGCGGCCCCAGCAGGTCACATCCAGGAAAGTGGTTTCCTCGCGGCGTTCGCCCTCGTTGGGGCCGCTGCTCACGCGGTTCACGGCCAGGCGGAGCTCCGCCACGGTGTTGCCACGCGGGGTCTGGCGCACATCCGGGTCAGCCGTCAGGTTGCCGATAATCATTACTTTGTTCAAATTAGCCATATTTACTCGTATTGCTGTTGGGATCGGTAAAATGCCGTGGCAGGAAAGCCCGGCGCTGTCTACATGGTGTTATCCTACCTGCTGGGGCGGGGCTTGACAAGCAAAAATGTGGTGTACGGCGGCTTTTATTCTATTGCTGACGTGATTAAAGGCTTGCATCCGGCGGCGTAACATTGTACAATGCCGCACCCGCACCCCTGCGGAGTATCACCATTTTTTATCTCCCATGAAAGTTGAACTCATCGAAAAAGCCGCTCAGATCGTAGGTGACAACCAGCTGCTGGTGAACATCGTTTCCAAGCGCGTGCAGCAGCTCAACCACGGTGCTGACCCCTACGTCGTCACCACTCCGGAAATGCAGTGCGGTGATATCGCTCTCACGGAGATTATCGAGGGCAAAATCACCTGGCACGAGATGACTCCCGAGGAGCTCGCCGCCAGCAAGGGCGAGGCCGTGGAAGCAGATCCCTTTGCCGAGCTGGCCGAGGCCGCTGCAGCTCCCGCAGAGCCCGATACGCTCACCATCACCCCGGATTTGTAAAGCTTCTGCAAATTATCCTTTCGGCGCGACCCGGCAAGCTCCCACGTACGGCAGCGCCGGGTCGCTCACTTTTACCAGCCCACTCCCCCATCCACTCCCATGGCCAAGAAACCCGCACCCCAGAGCAACCTGATTGCCAGCAACAAGAAAGCAGGCCGTGATTACGAAATCATGAGCCGCCACGAATGCGGCATCGAACTGCGCGGCACCGAGGTAAAATCCATCCGCGCCGGCAAAGTCAACGTGGCGGATGCCTTCGCCCGCGTGGAAAAAGGCCAGCTCTTCCTCTACGGCTGCGACGTGCAGCCCTGGGAGACCGCCGGCAAGTGGTTCCAGCACGAAGCGAAGCGCCCGCGCCGGCTCCTCATGCACAAGCGCGAGATTCTCAAGCTCGAAATCCAGCAGGCGCAGAAGGGTTTTGCCCTCCCCCTGCTCCGCCTCTACTGGAAAAACGGCAAGGTCAAAGCCGAAATCGGCACCGGCCGCGGCAAAACTCACCGCGACCAGCGCTACGACCTCAAGGCCCGCGCCGAAATGCGAGAAGTGCAGCGCGAAGTAGCGCGCTTTAATAAAGCCCGCTGGTAATTCCCGGCTGTTCCGCCGGCGGCGGCGGTAGAGCCATTTCGCAGGCGAGAACACGCCCGATTCCCAGCCACCGCCAGCGGCCGGGAATTACTTTTCCTCCCTGCGGATGATTTTTTCCACATCCGGAAGCATGGCGGGAACATCCTTGCAGTACTTACCCCAGAGACGGTCCATGAGCGAGGGGGTGCCGCCGGCCGTTTCCTCGGTATCGGCACCCAGTTCCACCAGTCTGCGCAGAGCCTGCAGCAGAGGCTCGCGGTGGGGCGGGCTGCTGGCGCAACGTGAGGTCATGCAGGCCACGTAGAAAAGCACACTGTTGCCTCGGGCATCGCGGGCGCTGATATCCAGCCCGGCAGGAACCAGAACCTCTGCTGCGCGCATCACGGCCTCAATCCCCTTCTGGTTCAGCAAGGGTGCGCTATCCACCATGGATAGCAGCAGAGTCCTGCCACCTTCCAGACGCATGTTCGCATCAGCACCAAGCTCAATCAGCAGCTTGAGCATTTCCGGCTTCCTCAGCGCATGCTGAATGGGGTAAACCGGGTGGCCCGAACGACTGCGGCAGGCCTTGTTGATTTTTGCACCATGCTGAACAAACAAGCGCACAAGCTCCTCATTCCCGGAACCAATGCAGAAATAGAGCAGCGGAGTACCATCGGGTGCACAGGCATTGACGCTGGCGCCATGCTCCAGCAGCACTTTGACCATCTCATTCCGCCGGCTGAGTAAAGCGGTGTGCAGCAGGTTGCCGGGGCTGTAATGAGAGCGCGATTTCACCAGTTCAGGGCGGTTTTTGAGTATCTGAGCCAGTTCCTCGACCTTGCCGCGGCGAATCACCTGCTCCGCTTTCTTGTAATCCGGGTCCTGCAGGAGATTGGGCGTGAACATAAAGGGCTGCACCGCCGGTAATTCATGCCGGTTGGGCGAAATGGTGACCCGGAAGCCCGACACCAGCGCGCGGTCCTCGGGAGCAGCATCGGGGGCATCCATGGCCTCAGGGCAGGCAGCGCGCAGCAGGTTCATGACTTCGCGACCGGGTTCTTCCCAGTTGCCATCGGCATCCTGGTAGCAGACCAGCAGAGCGCTGTTCTGATTCCAGCTTCCGCTCTTATTCTCGATCATTTTCCGGAAGTTCTGCTCCTCCGCACCCCCGCGACGCCCCAGCATGAAAATCTCGATGGGCACCTTGCGGAACTCGGCCGCAGCCTGAGCCGCAGCCAATGTGGTGTGCAGCACCATGGTGCGCTCTTCCACCTGCGGGCAGTTCTCAGCCTGTTCCCGGTTCTCGCCATCCAGGAGGTTGACATAGCACTTGGCGTAGCTGCCATCGGTGCGGGTGAACTCGGCTATACGACCGTCGGACACATCGCGGCCATTGATTTTATGAGTCCCGGATAATTTTTCGACTGCTATCTTATCCAGTCTGCCATCGAAGATTTCCACAGGGATTCCCCGGTGGACCGTCCAGGTGCAGATGCCGTTGGTTTCTTTCCATTCGATGATGTTGGCGATATCATCTGCCGCCATTTCTTCCAGCTTCACGCGCAGTTTTCGTCCCTTTTCAGTCAGCAGCTCCACCCAGGGGCTCTGCCCGGCCTTTTCATAGCCGGCGGACAAAATGCGGGCACTGATGGTGGCACTGCTGCTCGTGCGTTCATCTGTTTCCTCCACATCATCCGGCACCTGGTCTGTTTTCTGCAGGTGCCAGGTATAAAGCGGTGAGGAGAACGGCCTGTGCACCGAAGAATCAGCCGCCAGAGATTCCAGAATCTTCTGCTCAGCACTTTCATCCACCGTGGGCAGGTCCTTGAGCTCCACCGCCTGAATCAGGGCATGCGCCGTGGGATTCCCGGCTGCACCGGCCAGCAGACGCTCACGATAGCTCCGGCGGGTTTCCTGCGGGATATCTGCGCATTGGAGCAAGGCATGCGCCAGGCTGGCAGCAGCTATGGGCATGCGCTCCAGCTGCTTCATGGCCGGGGTAAGCAGAGCCTCTGCCTGGGCATTCTTCCCCTGCTGCAGGAGCGAAAGCGCATGGTACACATCTGCCTGCAGGCGCCACTTCACCAAATCGTGCTGCGAGCCTTTGCCTGCCATGTGAGCCGCCGCGCTGGCATAATAGGCCAGGTTGTATTCCGCCCAGAAAGCAGCACCCCGGAAACGCCGCTGCTCCGCCATGATGCGCTGAAGCTCCGGGCGGATATAGGAGAGGTTGCGCTTGGGCTGCAGCAGCATCAACCGCTCGGACTCCCGGGAGAGCCCATGCTCCAGCAGCAGCTGGTGAGCATCGTTCCAGTAATATGAGTAGTATGAATTGAGCAGCATGGCCGCCTGGGTGATACCCAGCCGCTCCTGTTCCCGGGCGGTGGCTTCATCACCCTTGGCCCGGGCTACCAGAGCCATGGCCATACGCGTCGAGGGGTACTTGTAGTTGCGGGGCGTGCTGGTCATGCGCTCCAGAATCTTTTCAGCGGTGGGCAGGTCGCCCTTGCGCAGGGCATGCATGACCATGTAGTAACCGCGGCGGCTGTTGGCACCGGTGATAAACTTGGCCTGCAGGTCCGGCTGGTAGAGCGCATCGCTCATGCGCCCCACACGCAGCAGAGCCTCCGCACAGCCCTTGCCCGGCAGTTTCGCCTCCAGGTCCATATAGGTGCGCTGCATAGCCTTCCACTCCTCATCAGAGGCGAGCATGCATCTGTCATTAATCTGGTGGGCGAGCAGAATACTGGCCACCAACTCAGGCTCCGGGTCAGGGTCGCCATCCTCATCCTTGCGAGTTGTGACTCGTTTAGCCCAGAAGAGGTTGGGGGCTTTCGAGCCCCCGCTGAACAGGGAGTCCATGCTCTCGATAATACTGAGGTCGGCACGGCAGTGGTGCATGAGACGAGCCTGGCAGCGGGGCGTAATCTGGTGGCTGATGTGCAGATTGAGAAGTAGCGGCCAGAGATGCTCGCGGTTCAGCAGGTCAGCCAGCGCAGCGGCGCCCTTGTCCAGCGCCTCGGTCTTGCCATCGCGCTCCAGCATGGCCAGCTGCAGGGCGCAGCGCAGCAGGGCGGCATTCAGCTGCAGGTAGCGGGCGCGCAGGGCATCATCATGGCGGGCAAAGCGGGTGCCGTGCTCATCAATCAGCACATCCACACCATTTTCCGACGCCATCACATCGAAATTGGAGAAGAAGCGGAAATGCCCCTGGCGGGGAATCGACACATTGAAATTACTGTCGCGCCGCACACGCGAGCCCTCAGCCAGGGAATACAGCACCAGGGATGAGAGCATATCCTGCGCTTTTTCCTTCTGCACCACCTTATCAAACAAGGCCACGTCCTCCTCCACCGTGTTGCCACCGGCACCCAGCAGTTCATTGCTCCACTGCGCCGTGTATACAGCCGAGCAGTCCGGCATCTCTCCCAGCCCGGCAGTGGGGTCATCCAGTTTCTTCCAGGGCATGCAGGTGGGGTCTGCCGCCAGCATGCTGCGCACGGTAAAGCTCTTCATCTCGTGGCTCAGCCCGGCAGCGGCATCGCGAATCTTCTGCAAATCGGCCTCGGCGGGCAGCTTGCCGGTGGCGCGGCCCTGCATGAGCTGCATGCCCAGCACCAGGGGCTCGGGCAAATCCTTGCCCCAGGTGTAGTTCCAGCAGGTCAGGCCGGAAAGCTGAGCTTTATCATATAACACACTGGTATCGTGCAGCATGCAGCGAAGGGTCAAGCGGGCAAAATCCGAACCGCGCTGCATGATGTAGGGCGCATGCAGCACCGGGTCGGTCCACAGGCGGTTCACCTCCGAAGCGCGTTGCTCCTTACCATCGCTGAGCGTAAAACGGCGCTGGGTCAACATGGGCGGAATACCACGCTGCCCTTCCGTGATACCCAGCAGGTAGTCCCACTCACGGTCGTCGCGGAAGGCGAGCATACCCAGCCACTTCTGCTGGTGATCCAGCTCGCGGGGCTCCTTCTCCTCGTACGGCTTGAGCATGTGTTCCTCCAGCGCCAGGGAATCGAACTTGCACGAGTGGTCCATCCACACCGAATCCGCCCGCACCAGCATGTAGGTATTCATGTCGGTGGTCGTGTGTTTGCGGGTAATATCGTTGAGCAGGTAGTGCTGGCGTCCGTTGCGCTTGTAGTATGACTTCATGTTCCAGCTGCTGCGCAGCATCTTATAGGTCGATTCCTGCACCGGCCCGGGTGGGGTACCCAGCGCCTGAACAGCCTGCTGGAAGCTCCATTCCTCAAACTCCTTCTCCGAAATCGTCGTGAAGGAGTTTTCATAGGTCTGCCCCATCTCCTCAGCGGCATGGACGATGAGGCTGCTGAGGATGAAGAAAGGAAGAAAACGAAGATAACGCATGATAGTAAGTAGTTTTGTTTATTTTGCGCCGTGCTGGATGAGCAGCTTCTCCACCTCCGGATTCAGGGGAGGCGCCCAGCCATACTGGCCGCGGAGACGTCTGAGCAGCGAGGGCGTGCCGGTGCTGGTTTCCTGCACATCCGCCCCCAGCTCGATGAGGAGCTTCATGGTGTCCAGGGTCGTCTTAAGTTCCTGGGGGTTGCCCTTCACATCGTTCTGGCCGGCATGCAGAGCCAGCTTCCAGAGCAGGCTCTCGCCCATGTTAGTGCGGGTGTTCACATCCAGCCCGAGGGGCACCAGCCGGCGCGCATGCTGAGCCAGCAGCGCAATATCCGCCTTCGGGCTCTGCTTCAGCAGTTCAAACAAGGCATTTTCGCCATTCGGCAGCAGCACATTCGGATTCGCCCCGGCCTCCAGCAGAGGCTCCAGGAACTTCGGCTGGCGCAGGGCGCTGATGACCGGGTAAAGGACATCTTTCTTATTGATGGAAAGCGAGGGGAGATTCGGGTCTGCCCCCAGTTTCAGAAGCTGGCGGAAGTGTTTCTCATCCTTGCGGTTGAGACAGTCCTGCAGCAGGGTGTTTCCGCACCAGTCGCGGGTATTCAGGCGGACACCGCGCTTCACCAGCAGCTCCACCATGCGGTCGCTGCAGTTGAACTTGATGGCCGTCTGCAACGGGCAGCAGGCAAACTCATTCGTGCGCACGTGGAGGAGCTCCGGCGTGGCATCCAGCAGGCGGTTCACCTCGGCCTCGTTATTGGCACGGATGGCAGCGGTGAGCGCCTTGTATTCCGGGCTGTTCTGCAGCGGACTGCGGAACGAATGGAACACGAATGAAGGCACATGCCCCAGCGTAACCTGGAAACCGGTATCAAGCACACGCTCCTCGGGAGGAGTGGCGGCGGTGTCGAAGACTGCGCCATAATCGCTGAGAATATTCATCACCTGGCGCCCGGGTGTCTCCCAGTTCCCCTCATCATCCTTGTAACAAACCAGCAGCACGTAGGAAGTGGGCAAATCCTTGAGACTGCCGGCCAGCTGCTCATGCAGCAGGTTTTCTTCCGGGCCACTGCGCTGCCCCAGCATGAAGGCGATGATGGGCTGCTGGCGCTGGGAGGCTTCAATTTCAGCGGCGGCCAGTGAGGTGTGCAGCCGGATGGTTGGTTTTTCTGCGCTGGCATGCTGTTGGATGTATTGGCGAGCCTCATCATCCAATTGGTTGAGATACCATGTTACAGAGTTACCGTGAGTGGTGGTGAATTCGGCCGTGAGACCATTGCTCACGTCTACACCATCGCGAATGTGCAGGCCCTGGGAGGGCGGGTTCTGCACCAATCGTTCAAAACGCGCTTCGAAAGGCTGCGTGACCAGAGTCTTTTTCTCGGTGAATGCCCAGGTGCGGATCTGGTTCTTCTCTTTCCAGTCAATAAGGTTCTGCAGGTCATCCGGTGCAAGTTCATCGAGTTCTATGTAGCGCTTGCGCCCGGCATCGGTCTGGAGCAGAACCCAGGGGGCCTGGTGAGGGTTGTCATAGCAGGCGTTTACAATGCGTGCCTGAATCGTGCTACGCGTGGCCGTGCGCTCATCGTTTCCGCTGTCGGCTGTTACATCGGCGTCTGCTTTCTGCAGGTGCCAGGTGTAAAGCTCGGAGCGGAAGGGAGCCGGGGCTGTAATGGGCGCAGCCAGATTCAGGGCGGCAATATCTGCACTCTCGTCTTCTGTGGTCAGATTTTCCAGCTTCACAGCTTTCAGTTTTGCCAGGGCCGTGGCATTCCCGGCGCTTCCGGCCAGCAGGCGGCGCTGGTAATCCTGGCGCGTGCTGGTGGGTATATCTGCGCAGGTCAGGATGAAGGGTGCAAGCTCAGCTGCCAGGGCGGGCATGCGCTCCAGTTGCATCATGGTTTGCTCCAGCAGGGTTCGGGCGGGTTCGGAGGCCTGGTTCTGCTGCAGAAGTGCCAGCGCATGGTACGCATCTGCCGCAATACGCCAGCAGGCCAGCTCGGCTTGTGTGCCGAGCCCATGGGCCGGTGTGGCCTTGCTGCAGAAATCGGCCACAGCCAGTTCCTGCCAGAACGCGGCGCTGCGGAAGCGACGTTGCTCAGCCAGCCGGTGAATCAGCGCGCGGCGCAGGAACGGCATGCCGTGGTTGGGCAGAATAGTGAGCAGTTTTTCCACCTCGCGGGTCATGCCGTGTTCCAGCAGCAGACGCACCGCATCTTCCCAGTAATAGAAGTAGGAGGAATTGAGGGAGATGGCAGCCAGTGTCACAGCCAGCCTCTCTTGTTCGCGGGCATTTGCTTCATCTCCTTTTGCCCGCGCAACCAGCGCCATGGCCAGGCGCGTGCCGGGGTAACTATACATTTGAGGACTGTGGCACATGACACCCAGAATTTTCTCTGCCGTGGGGGTGTCGCCCTGTTGCAGGGCGTGGCGTACAAGATGGTATCCCCGGATACTCCGCTTGCCGGAGATGCGCTCCGCAGCCAGGTCGGTGCGGTACATGCCGGCATTCATGCGCCCGACGCGCAGAAGCCGCACGGCTGTCATCTTGTCCGGGGCCATGTCGTCCAGCTGCAGCCAGCGGCGCTGCACATCGGCCAGTTGTTCCGTCGTGTGTGGCAGCTCATTCGTGTTGATGAAATGGTCCCTGAGAATCGGGGCAAGAAGTTCCTGCTCCGGGTGGGGGTTACCGTCTTCATCGGTGCGTCTGGTGGTAATACCCGCTACATCATGAATAATGGAGATAGATGACCTGGTGAACAAGCGGCCCAGGTGGTAGAGGATATGGCTGTCTGCCCGGCAGGCATCCAGAAGCTGCACACAGGTTTCCGGTCCCAGGTGACGCATGCTGTACTCACTCATCAGCAGTGGCCAGAGCCGGTGCTGGTTCAGTACCTCAGCCAGTGCTGTGGCGGCTTTCTTATGCTCGGCGGTCCTGCCATCGCGCTCCAGCAGCGCCAGCTGCAGGGCGCAGCGGTGCAGTGCCACATTCAGACTGCGGCAGCGGGCGCGGAGAGAGGCATCATCTTTCTCAAACGCGGGGCCCTCGTCATCGATGAGGATATCGACCCCATCCTCTGAAACTTCGATATCGAAATCAGCAAAATAATTGAAATGCCCCTGGCTGGGAATACCATCGCGGAAGATGCTATCCTCGCGGGCCCGGGCGTCCTGTGCCAGGGTGAAGAGCACCAGTGAGGAAAGTGCCCCGGCGCCCTGCTCCTGCTGCACCAGTTTTTCCAGGGCAGCAATGTCCTGCTCAGGGGTGGAGGGCGCCCCCATCAGCTCCGGATTCCACTGCGGCAGATTCACAGCCGTGCAATCCGGCATTTCGGAAAGGTCTGCCGTGGGGTCGTTGAGCTTTTTCCAAGGGGTGAAATCAGGCGCTGCGGCCAGCAGGTTGCGCACGATGAATCCTTTCATTTCAGGTGGCAGAGTGGCAGAAGATGCCTGAATCTGCTGCAATGCTGCCACGGGCGGCAGCTGCCCCTGGCTTCGCCCTTTCATCAACTGCAGCCCCAGTGCCAGCGGCATCGGCAGGTCTTTGCCCCAGGGATAGTGCCAGTTGGTAAGTCCCCTGCGGGCGGCATAGTCGTAGTGAACTGAGTGGTCATGCAGCAGGTATCGCAGACGAGCTTTGTTGAAGGAGTTGGCATGAGCCTTCAGGTAGGCTGCATTTTCGTGTGGCGATGTCCACAACCTGTTGATTTCGGCTGCGCGTTTCTGGTACATGTTGTGCAGCTGGTATTTCTGCTCGGTGCGCATGGCGGGTTCGCCACGCAGGGCACCCAGAATGCCCAGCATGTGTTCGGCATAGAAATCGCCCACGAAGCAGAGCGAGCCAAGCCAGTTGAGCTGGTGCTGCAGCTCCTGCGGTTTTTCCTGCTCGTAGGCCTTGAGCAGGTGGTTCACATACAGGTCGCGGTCCTGCTGGCTCAGGTAGCGCAGCAGCAGTCGGTTCGACAGGATGAGCAGGTAGGTGTTCATGTCCGTCGTCTTACCGTCCTTGATAAGCCGCTTCATCTGCTCCTGCTGGAAATTAATGCGCCTGTAGCCGGCGGGTTGTTTCCAGGTGGCTTTCAGCATGTCGAACGTAGCCTGCGAGGGGCTGCCGGGCATGTTGCCCAGCGCCTTGAATGCCTGCTCAGGGGTCCAGCTGCGCAGCTCGCGGGAACTGATGTTGCGGATATAGGGCATGAGACTCTGCTCCATCTCTTCCGCGGCAGGAGCCAGCAGCCCCCCCAGCAGGAAACAGCTCAGAAATTGTCTGATTTTCATAGGATTAGTCAGTGCGGGAGTTAAATCATATCATTCACCACATCGGGCAGGGTTTTCACCGGGGCCGCCGGGTCATCGCGCCACACCTTGATTTTCTTCATCGGGCGTTCTTCCTGCTCTTCTTCTTCCTCAACCGCCTTTACCACAGGCTTTTTGGTGAGACCGGAAGGTTTGCGGTTGCCCATCAGCTTCTGCATGAGCTCGGCGCGGCGGGCTTCTTCGCTCTGCACGCGCTGCTGCTTGAATTCCGCCACTTTCTCCTCAGCTTCGGTGGGCACCCAGAATGTCCAGCTGCGCGCCGGTGGCAGCTTGTCCTCCTGCAGGCGAATGGCCTCCGGCAGGTCATTCCACTCCATGCGGCGGGTGGTGCGGGTGTAGAAAGCCACGCCGGTCTCCGTAGTGCCACGGTTCAGGTTGCGGATGGTATCAGTACCGGGTTCCACCTCCATCTGCACACCGAAATCCAGCTGCACCACACTGCTACGCTCAGCATTGGCCCGCAGAATTTCCTTTTCCTTGGCATGTTCGCGGGCGCGAAGCACCGGCCGGTAGCCCTTCTGCACCGCCTCCGCCAGCTTTTCATAGGCCTCATATGCTTTCTTTTCCTCCTCCTCATTCCGGGGAACAGGTGTGGCCAGGTGGGTTTCCATGCGCTGCAGAATGCCGGTGGCATCATAATCCTGCGGGTCGAACTGCTTGAGGATACCATTGGCCATGGCCGTGGCAACCGGGCAATCCGTTGCATCTTCATCCTCGACCGGGGTTCCGCCCAGCAGGGTCTTACGGAACTGCTCATGGTATACCTCGGGCTTGAATGCCTTACCCAGAGAATTGGCGATGCCGCGCTGCCTGTTCGCCGCGCGGATGGAAATAAGCTCGCTGATGTTGTTGCGGAGCTCAGCGCTCACCTCCTGAGCACACAGAGGCAGCTGACTGACCAGCAAAAGGGAAATAAAAATTCTGTTCATTGTTTTTCAGTGATTTGAATGGAAAAATAGGCAGCAAAATCCGGCAGAGTCTCCATCTGGCGGCGGATGCGCTTACGCAGATGCTCCGGCAGCGGGACTGCGCCGCGGCCGCTCAGGCGGTATAGTTCCTCCGGCCGGTCTTTTTCGTTGAAATGCTCCGCAGCCACCAGGGAATCCTCGTTGCCATAGATATACAGCAGACTCTTCTTCCCCCAGAAAAGCAGGTGGCAGCACTGCCGCCGCGAATCCGGGCTGCTGATGCGGCGGATTTCCGCAAACGCAGCGCTTATCTTGCTCCAATCCGGTGCTTCATCCGCCAGCTGAGCTGCAATGAGGTACTGCTGGTGCTCCAGTGCAGCCCATTTTTCTTTGTCCAGATGCCGGTCCGACGGCTCAAAGACAGCCTGCGGCTCCAATCTGTTGCTGATGGTGATGCGGCGCTCCAGGGTCAGGTGGCGGCGCTGCAGCGTGAAGGTAATCTGCTGGCCGGGGGTGGCGGCGGCCAGATAGGCATAGAGCTCCGCCTTGCTGGTCACGGGCTTGCCATCCATGGTGAGCAGCGTATCACCCGCGTTCACCCCGCCGCGGTCGGCCGGTCCGAAATGCGCAACAGCCGATACCAGCACCCCGCCGCCTTCACGGTCAGCGGCTGCCAGCCCGGAATACGGCACGCCCTCGGCTCTCAGCAAGCCGGCAAAACTCAACAGAGCAAGAAGATATTTCATGGTATAGCGGGTTCGTCCAGTCTACCCTGCCAGTCTATCATTTCCAGAGGATAAATATCAAGTAAATTCGCCTTTTAGTTGGGACAGTCTTAAATCTTGACTTAGCGACTCATTGTGCTACCATGCGGCGAATGAATCTCCGCAGCTTAGTCCTCGATTACCTTCACACCCTGCAGACGCGGGGGGTGCAGCGGCTGGCTGTGGATGAGGAGGCGCGCCAGGTGCTACGCGAGTGGATGCTGGCCGCCAGGCGCGGCGGGCGTCCTGCTCCGGTGGCTGAGCTCTCCCGGGCATCGGAAGCCGCAGCACCGGCACCGCCGCAGGATGCGCCCGCAGATAATACCGCCCCCGCCCCGCGGCTGGATGTGGATCTGGATGAACCCGTGGCGGCTGAGCAGACCATGGAGGAGGACATTCCCTTCTTCCGCCCCGGCGGCAGCAATGCTGAGGAGGCCTGGGCCAATATGCGCCGCCTGCTGCCAGCATGGCCGCCGCTGCGCCAGCTGGGCACGCTGCGCGAGAAAGTGGTGCTGCCGCAGGGAAACACGCAGGCAGATATTGTTTTCGTGGGCGATGCTCCCGGCTTCCACGATGAAAAAGCCGGGCTGCCCTTCCAGGGCGAGGCTGGCGGCAAGCTGGACGGCATGCTCAAAGCCATGGGCCTCACGCGCGAGCAGGTCTACCTGACCCAGATGCTCAAATTCCGCCCGGCCCAGCCGCGCCAGACGCTCAACACCCGCCCGCCCAGCGATAAGGAGCTGCGCTTCAGCCTTCCGGTGGTGGATTTTGAAATCCAGCTGGTGCAGCCACGCGTGATTGTGGCGCTGGGCGTCATAGCAGCCCGCGGCCTGCTGCAGCAGGGCAACCTGCCCCTGGCAGCCTACCAGGAGCGCACCTGGAACTTCCGCGGCATCCCCGTGGTGGTGACCCACCACCCCAGCTACCTGCTCCGCACCAGCGACCTCGGCGAGCGCCGCCGCCTCTGGGAGGAAATGCTCCACGTCATGGAAATCGCCGGCCTCCCCATCAACGACAAGCAGCGCGGCTACTTCCTGCCCAAGGGGGCGTAGCATCACGGTCGAGAAGGCTTATACTCTCTCCAGCTGCTGCATTCTGTGGCGGATCCCGGATTGAATCTCTGCATATACCGGTGAAGGAGCTTCGGCGGATACTGTTTGGGTAAATGAATCCAGCTTCTTGTTCAAACGCTTGAGCATCTTGTCAATTTCAGTATGAACCAGTCGTTCACTCAACCCGGCTTTACTTCCCATGCGCAGAAACTTGACGCGGCTTATCCAGTCGAAATGGCTGCGGCCTTCGATTTTCATAGCCAGTTTGGCCGGCAGATTCGGGTACACAACCGTAGATAGCAAATCATACGCCGGAGCCAGACGCGCCACGCCTTCGCGGTATATCACCGAGAAATTCTTGGCGTGAGCATCACCATTGCCAATCAGGAAGATAAAGATGATGCGCCGCAGAAATTCAATCACATCGACAGCTGGCAGCTCCATTTCCCGCAGCAATTGAAAACACTGTAACAAACGAGGCCCACCCTCAGACTCGTACTTCACACCGGGTTCATACCCCAGCAACTGGCAAAAATCCTCCTGATGCAACCGCACCCATTTGCCCGACTCGATGGCTCTGTCGTAACGGGTGGTGACATAATAGGGAACGTCCTTTATCCGCAATATCTCACACGCCGCAACATCAAGCCCGCAGCGCTCGGCAAGGCGCATGCAGTAATACTCGTTAAACGCGCTTTCCGGAAAACGGTCAATACCGGGTTTGATGATGTGAGTCGATGGTGTACCATTCAAAGGCAGCACTATCTGCCCATCCTGCACACAGGCCACCAGCTTATCCTGCGCACCGGCCCCGGAGGTATGAAAATCCCGGGCGCCCACATTCAGCGGGCGTTCCGGCAACGCAAGCAGAACTTCATGAGCCTCATCTTCCGCAAGGCTGCGGTATTCCGCCTCCGCATGGGCCTGCATCTCGCGCTCCGGTGCAATCACGGCCACCGCTCCGGCGCAATCCTCACCAATCCGCTTCAGCAGAGCAAATACGTTGCTATGCGAAATCCCCAGGTACTGCGCCAGCTTCACTCGCACTGATTCATCCGGAAGCAGGTTGGAGAAAAAAGAAACCACCTCGCCGCCTGCGTAGGGTTGTTCGCGCAGGGGCATGGTATAGGCCAGTGCCGTAGCTCCGGGACTCTGCAGATAGGCAGGCTCATACTCAAAGAACAGGCGCCCCTTATCAGACATCAGGGTTCCCACCCGCTCCCCGCGCAAATAGACGTGTAATTGTTCCATCACTTAATCTCCCAGCGGTTCATAGCATATAAACCCAGTCCCAGAGCCTCCAGCACCTGAATCATTTTGTCGACCTGAATGGAAGGTTTGCCGTTTTCCAAATCAGAAACAAAGCGTACTCCCGTGTTGGCCACTCCGGCCAGTTGCTCCTGCGAAATTCCCTGCGCCTTGCGCGTCTCCCGCACAAGCCTCCCTATCTCTGCCGCTGTTCTGAGCTTACTCTTGTTCATATTTCATTCCCGTTCGGGAAAAGAATATCACATTCACTGCGAATTTCAAATCTTTTATTACCGCTCGGGAATAAAAACTCAATTTCTGTGATGTTCTTCTTCATTTCATTCCCGTTCGGGAATGAGACATCTCTTCTTGGGCGGGGTTGCGGGAGGGGAAACAAAAAGAAAACCGCCGGGAACAACACCCCGACAAGCATAGTCTGAATACCGTTGCTACCTCTCGGTCCTGGCGGGGTTTTCCAGCTATACCTCCGGAGGTGCTCCCGGCGGCAGGTGTGAGTATGCCAGCCAGGCCCCGCGGCGTCAAGCATTTTGTGTGATATGCCGGCTTTTCAGTGCGTATGAAACTCCTCGCCGTAGGGGGCGATATACGGGACTACCTCCGGTGAGGCCGGTAAGACCTCCCCCAGATAATGCAACAGCTCTATATGCGGCGCAAGCGGCATATCATCATGCTCCGGAGCGAGCGCAAAGATTGCCCAGTGTAAAGCCCCGCGTTCTTTCTCAAAACGCTGCATTTCCTCTCTCAGATAATCAGCTATGGCCTCCTTATCAGCCAAGGGAAACGAGCGGAAAACGAGTACCCCCTTATCCCAGCCATGTATGCAAACGTGGTCGGGGGCAGCGGCTGTAAAAAAGAAAATCCGGCTGTACAGCACCCCCGAATACATCATGCCCACCCTGAAAGGCACGCGTCGCCCCCGCTCATCTTCCAAAAGAAAAGGCAAGTCCCAGACCTTTTCTGCCAAGTGTAAATACTTCTGCATGTACACATCAGCCATATCCTTGTAGGTTGATTCCGGTCCCACCCGGTACACAAACTCCCGCCTGGCAGGTGATACCGCCCACCAGAGCAGCAGCAACAGCACGCCGGCGATACCCCGGCAGCAGGAGGGACAGCAGCGGTTCATCCCCTGCATTCTATCGGCCAGATAGCGAATTGTCAAGTTTCTTGACAATGCCACAGCGGCGGGGTATGATGCAGACAACCGAACAACACATAGAAACAACACAGACCATGGGACTTCTTCAGAATCTTGCCGCTGTCGCTATCCGCAACAAGGTGATGGCCAATTTGCGCGCCAACTGCCCGGAGGGCATCAAGAATGAGCTTGAAACCCTGCTGGGCAATAAAGAGGCCGTCGGCATCATCCAGAACTTTGTGACCGAGGCCATGAAGGGCGGCGGCAAAATCCAGGCCGAGGCCGTAACCACCCTGCCCTTCCCGGCAGAAATCCAGGAGCTGCTGGCCTCCACCCCCAAGCTGGTGACCTACCTGGTGCTCGCTGCCCGCATGGCGGGGAAAAAGTAATCTTGCACAGCCGCCGAGATGGACACAAAAACAGAAACTACCTTACCATTTGAACTGGGCGAGGCTGAAGAAATCCTGTGGCAATGCCCCATGCCACGCCGCCCGGAGAAAACCGACTGGATCATTATCGGCGTGCTGCTCCTGCTCACCGCGGCATGCGGGGGCATTTTCTGCGTATACGGCATCACGGATGCGGGGAAGATAGCGGCGGCTTTTGGTGGTTTATTTCTGTTCCTGCTGGTGCTGGGCCTTCATGTTCTCTTCAAGGAACGCCGCATCAACCGGCGAACCATCTACGCCCTCACCAACAAGCGGGCCTGCATCATCGAGCGCCCGGCCAGACCGGACGGCAAATGCCTGGTGTTCAGTTTCGAAGTGCACCCGCTCATGATTTTCAAGGTAAAACGCCACCGCAACGGAACGGTGGATTACCTGCTGGGCAAGGAACGCCGGAGGTACGTGGCCTTAGCCAATGGTTTCAGAAATCTGCCGCCGGAGCTGGATCCCGCAGCGGCATTTGCCCGGGTGGGCGCCAGTATCCCGGCCAAGGGGGAGAAAAAGCGCAAAACCTGCGAATACACCCGCCCCACCCCCGCCGGCCAGAGCTTTGCCGGCTATATCTTCCTGAGCTGCCTGTTTGCACTGGCACTCGGTCTGAACTACGACAACCACGCCGCCGACCTCTTCCTGCACGGCAAGGAAACCACCGCCACCGTGGTGACCTATGAGCAGGGCACCGAGGAACGAGGCGGACGCCGCAGCAGGCGCGAGGTGACTGTCTACTACCCCGTGGTCATGTTCCGGACCGATAGCGGCGCACACTGCCTCACCGTCAGCCAGACCGGCTACGACAAGCAACCGGCCTGCGCCCCGGGTGCCACCGTGGCATTGCTGTACGATGCCGCCGACCCGCGCCGCGCCACTATCAAGGACACCAGCATCCTCATGCGCCCGGGCTTCTTGCTGCTCGCCCTGCTCTGGGCGCTGTGGCAGGTGTGGAAATCCCACAGACTCTGGCGCGTGGAACGCCTCATGAAAGTCATTGAGGTCGAAAGCTCCAGCAAAGAAAGCGCCGCATCATGAAAACACCGGATAATCCCCTGCCCTTTGACCTGGACGCAGGTGAAGAAATCCTCTGGTCGCTGCGCAAGCCACAGTCGCCCGGTTCCATGCGCCTGCGCGTCCTGCTGTGGTGCGTGGCGGTCGTGCTGGGCATACTGGCCCTGGTCCTCCTGAGTAGCGATTTCGCGCTGGCATTTGTGCTGGGTGTGGTGGCCTTGCTCTGCGTCTCCGGGGCGGAGCACAGCTGCACAAACGCCCCGCACCGCATTTCCTACGTGCTGAGCAACCGGCGTGCCTTCATCATCGAAACGCCCGTGAAACGGGGCAAACCCGCCACGGTCATCACTTTCCGGGTGCGCAGGCACATGGTGGGCCGGGTGCTGCGCCGCAGCAGCGGGCATGTGGACTATTACCTGGGCCGCGAAGTAATGGAGGGGGAGGAAGACCTGCCGCGCGGGTTCATCAACCTGCCCCCGGAGCAGGACCCGGGCCCGATTTTCGCCCGTCTGGGAGTGGAGTTACCCGCTGAGGGCGAATCCCGGGACATCCCCGGCTTCAGCTACCCGAAGAAAGAAGAGCGCCGCCGCCCGGGCTACAACCTCATCCTGGCCATGCTTGCCCTGGCCGCCTGCCTGTTCTGCCTGGATACACAAGGTACCAGCCTCCTGCTGAGCGGGCAGGAAACCACCGCCACCATCCTGAGCTACGAGCAGGGCAAGGAAACGAGGGGCCGCAAATGGACACGCCGCACCGTGACCACGCACCACCCGCTGCTTGCCTTCAACACACCCGATGGCCGCACTCACAAAGTGCAGAGCATCTACGGCTTCGATGATGAACCGAAATACCCGGCAGGCTCGCAGGTGACCGCGCTCTACGCCCCCGCTGCCCCCGGCTGCGCCACCATCAAGGACTACGGCATTCTCCGCGCCCCCGCCTTCATGCTGCTGGCCTTCCTCTTCTTCCTGGTGCGCTACCTGCGCGCCTCCCGGAATGAGCAGCAGGATTACGTGCTCATCCAATGCTGAGCGAGGCGAGACACGGAGCCCACGCCGCCCCAAAAAGATTCCGGCACCCAGTAAATGGGAGTTTAGCGGGCAGTCGGCGGACGGAACGTCCGCGGAATTTTATGCCCCGCCGGTAGGCGGGGCTCAGAATTCCGTTCGCCTACGGCTCACCAACTGCTCGAGAAATTCCCATTTTCTGGGCAGATGCCGGATATGCTGCCCGCTGCATGTGACTCTCTGGAAAATGCCGCTTGCGTCCATGAGTAAAGCCTTGAAAATTCAGCGTTAAAATTTGAAATTTGAATTGACAAACGGGGGCGTTGGGGGTATCCTCAGCGTCCCCGCTGATGCTGCAATACCAACAACGGAGGGCTGGGGGCTAAGCGCAGCACCTTCCAAAACCCCGTGCATCCTGCCGCAAGGTTGCACACAACACATACACATACAATGATTAACGAACTCGTTACGAAGATGGTGGAAGCCGGTGTTCACTTTGGTCATCAGACCCGCAAGTGGCACCCGAACATGAAGAAGTACATTCTGACCCAGAAGAATGGCATCCACATCATCAACCTGGAGGAAACCGAAAAGTGCCTCGACAAGGCCAGCGCTTTCCTTGGTGAACTTGCTGCCAAGAACAAGAAGATTCTGTTCGTGGGTTGCAAGCGTCAGGCTCAGGAGGCCGTGAAGGAGGCCGCCGAGGCCACCGGCCAGTACTATGTGAACTTCCGCTGGCTTGGCGGTATGCTCACCAACATGGCCACCATCAAGAAGAGCATCGCCCGCCTCGACTACCTCGAGAACCTCGACAAGCAGCCTGAGTACAAGAGCATGTCCAAGAAGGAGCTCGCCGCTCTGGCCCGTGAGCGCGAGAAGCTGCAGCGCAACCTGCAGGGTATCCGCAACATGGGTGGCGCTCCCGACGTGATGATCGCCATCGGCGCTGACCACGAGGACATCGCCATCCGCGAGGCCCACATCCTGGGCATCCCCGTGATCGTGCTGACCGACACGAACGCCGACCCCGACACCGTGGATTTCCCCATCCCCGGCAACGACGACGCCGTGCGCTCCATCCGTCTGATCCTCTCCGTGCTCGTGGAGGCTATCAACAAGAACAAGCCCGCCTAAATCCTAACCCTTTATTCCAAGACAATGGCTGATATCACACCCGCAATGGTGAAAGAGCTGCGCATCAAGACTGATGCCGGCATGATGGACTGCAAGAAGGCCCTCATGGAGTGCGACGGCAACATGGACGAAGCCGTGAAGTACCTCCGCGAGAAGGGCATCGCCAAGGCCGCCAAGAAGGCCGACCGCGAAGCCAAGGAAGGTATCGTGACCACCGTGGTTGAAGGCAAGGACGGCATCATCCTCGAAATCAACTGCGAGACCGACTTCTGCTCCAAGGGCGACAAGTTCAAGGCCCTGGTGGCCGAAGTGGCCGCCACGCTGAAGGCATCCTCCGCCAGCACCCTGGCCGAGGCCCTGGAGGTAGCCATGAACGGCACTACCGTGGAGAAGTACATCGCTGAGCAGTGCGCCGCCATCGGCGAGAACATGAAGCTCCGCAAGTTCGCCCGCTACACGCTGGCCGGCGAAGGCAGCGTCGTCTCCTACATCCACATGGGTGGCAAGGTCGGCGTGCTCCTGCAGGTGGAAACCGGCAAGGCCGACACCGCCGCTGCCGAGGCATTCCAGACCATGTGCAAGGACATCACCCTGCACATCGCCGCCTGCGCTCCCAAGAGCGTGGACTCCACCTCCCTGGATCCCGCCTTCGTGGCCGAGGAGCAGGA
Source organism: Akkermansia sp. (assembly GCA_017504805.1). GTDB lineage: Bacteria > Verrucomicrobiota > Verrucomicrobiia > Verrucomicrobiales > Akkermansiaceae > Akkermansia. The sequence goes on from JAFVQN010000018.1 coordinate 26,717, forward strand.
AATCGCCAAGGCTCAGCTCATCGCTGAAGGCAAGCCCGAGCACCTGCTGGAGAAGATTCTCCCCGGCAAGCTCAAGGCCCTCTACAAGCAGAGCTGCCTGATGAGCCAGGAGTTCGTGAAGGACCCCTCCATCACCGTCGAAGCCCTCGTGGCCAACACCGGCAAGGCCCTCGGCGACTCCGTCACCGTCAAGGCTTTCCAGCGCTTCCAGCTGGGCGCCTGATTTGGTTGTATAAATTAAAAAAATCCCCGCACCGGCTATGGTGCGGGGATTTTTTTTCGTCGTGGCATCGCCGCGATTTTGCAGCCTCACTTCACTGCCGCCCCGCCTGCTGGCGGGGTGGTAAGTACACTAGCCCAGGGTGGAGCGGCGTCAGCCGCGGCCTGCGAGGGCGTAGCAAGCGAGCAACGCGAGACGCGAAGCCCCGAACCCTGGGTATACCGAAGCAAAAAAACCGGAACCCCGCCAGCCGGCGGGGTGGCAGAAAGGCATGGGCAGGGAATCGCGCTTGTTTTTTTTAACGATATCCTGACCTGCGGTCAGGACGAAATCCGGCTACGCCGGACGATATCTACCCCTGCGGGGTAGACGATATCCTCACTACGTTCGGACCTCAGGGGAAACGACGCCACTTACCATCACCCACGGAGATAACCTCCACGGTCACGGTATCAAGCCCGCGCTCATAGAAGCCGAGCTCCTTGGCCACCTTGGTGCCCACATCAATCAGGCGGCCGCGGATGTAGGGTCCGCGGTCGGCCACGCGCGCGATGCAGCTCTTGCCGGTGCGGTGGCAGGTGATGCGCACTGTGCAGGGCAGCGGCAGGGTGCGGTGAGCCGCATAAGGCAGGTGGCGGTACAAACGCTGGCCAATGGCGCCGATATCGCCATCCGCCTCGTAGTGGGAGGCAATGCCGGTAGCTTTGTAATGCAAGGCGCTCTCCACGCTCATGGGCACAAAGCGCGTGCCTTTCACCGTGTAGGGGGCCTTCTTATAGCCCTTATATTCCGGGAAATCCGGGTGCATCATTTGCTGACACCCCACCAACGCCAACACAGCCACCGCCGCAAAACAGGAAAGAAAACGTTTCATGCTCCCAATCTACCACAAATCCCCTGCCCCTGCGAGCCAATTTTATATATAGACGGAACATAGGGAACACAATTCCTGAAAATCGGGAATCCCATTCCCGATTTTCAGGAATCATCTTGACAAATACACGCAGCTATGCAAATGCAGGGCGACAGCCCCATCATTTCCTATTATCAGGCTTGCCCCATGGTTCAAATTGCAGCCGCCTGTATTATTCTGCACCATTGAAGAGCTTCGCAGTATGCCGCATGGTGCCACCGCATTTCCGATATCTGGCATATAGGAAGCTTATTCCACAGACTGCCACTGACCGTTATTTCTGTATCTTACCCCGGTTCTCCGCCCGGCGCCAGCGGCAGACAAGCCAGAAGCCAAGCGGGTAAAAGAACAAACCGGCCACCGAAACCAAGGCAAAGGGGATGGCTGCTAACTCAAACGGGCTGAGAATCTCCGGCGAGGGCCACCACCATTCCACCACGACCAGGGTCAGCAGCACCGCAGCGCTCAGCGGCATGGCCAGTCCAATCAGCTGCATCAGCGTGCCATGACTGGTGCGGCTGGGGATACTCAACATCACGACTTCCAGCAGGAAGAGCGTTACAAACTCAGGCGTAGGCAGCAACTCCCGGGAAAGCATGCCGCGGTATACACCACAGGCCACCACCCAGAAACCACAGTACAAAACGCCGCCGCGGTAACACACAAGGAGGCAGCTCATTCATGACTGGCGGGTGCGTTGCACCAGCTTGTCAAAATCGGAGTTGATAAGCTGGGTTTTGTTGAAAATATCGTACTCCGCATGGGCTTTCTGCTCGGCCTGGGCGTGAGAGATGCGCCCTTTATCCGGCAGGAGCTCGTAGCGGCGGAAAGACAGGAACTCATTCACACTTTCGGCAAACTGGGCCATATTGAAACTGTTTTCGCGCTCCACCAGGTCTTCTATATAGTCGAAAAAGCCGGTCACGGCGCGCTCCAGGCGCCGGATCTGCTTCTCATCCAGATAATTCTTAGCCACAGTCACGTCCGATTTAAGAATCCGGCCCTCGGGTGCGTGTTTCCAGGTGCGCAGCCCCATGTTTTCCCTGGTGTGGTCAGCAGCATCATACACAATCTCCGCGGCGGTCTTGCCAGTGATGGCATAGTGGAAGCGATTCTGCACCATGGCATAAAAATTCCGGCAGGTCTGCGATTCGCGGTCGTAGTCGATGCTGCACTCGGCAAAAATATCCGTAATCTGCTGCCAGATACGTCGTTCGCTGGCGCGGATGGAGCGCACGCGCTCCAGCAACTCGCGGAAGTAGTCCTTGCCGAAGGCGGTCTTGCCCTGTTTCAGGCGCTCATCGTCCATCACAAAGCCTTTGCGGATGTATTCATTGAGCGTGCGCGTGGCCCACTGGCGGAAACGCGTGGCCTTGCGCGAGTTCACCCGGTAGCCCACGGAAATGATGGCATCAAGGTTATAGAAATTAACTGACTTGGTTTGGGTCTTTCCTTTAATAGCACCATGTTCAGTGGTTATTTCCATTTTGGAAACAACCACATTTTCCTCCAATTCTCCTTCTTCAAAAATATTCTTTAAATGCTTACTGACGGCGGGCACTCCAATCTCAAATAAATCAGCAATAGCCTTTTGAGTGGCGAATAATGTTTCATCTTTTACGTAGACCTGTATACTTGCCTTAGCATCAGGCGCATCATACAAAAGAAATTGAAGCTCGGTATTCATAGGTGCAGAAAACTATTCACTATTCCTTATTCACTTCATAGTGTCGGTACAGCAGCCAGGAGAGTCTGGGTGTATTCCGCCTGCGGGTGGTGGAAGACGGCATCAGCCGTGCCGTATTCCACGATGCGGCCGCGGCGCATCACGGCGATATCATCTGCCAGGTAATGCACCACGCCGAGGTCATGCGAGATGAATATCATGGTGAGCCCCAGCTCCCGCACCAGGTCGGTGAGCAGGTTGAGAATCTGGCTCTGGATGGAGACATCCAGCGCAGAGACCGGCTCATCCGCCAGCAGCAGGGCCGGCCGCGGTGCAATGGCGCGGGCAATGGCAATACGCTGGCGCTGCCCACCGGAAAACTCGTGCGGGTATTTGTACATGTGCTCCGGGCTGAGCCCCACGCGCTCCATGAGGGCTGCCACGGCTTCCTCGCGGCCGCAGCGGGGAAGCGGCTCGCGCTGCCCCAGGGCCTCTGCCAGGGTGGAAAAGATGCTGAAACGCGGGTTGAGCGAAGCATAGGGGTCCTGGAACACCATCTGGAAATCCAGCCGGCGGCGCCGCACCTCGCGCGGCGGCAGAGCCGTCAGGTCAGTGCCATCCAGCACAATGCGGCCACCCGTCACCGGCTGCAACTGCATGATGGCGCGGGAGAGGGTCGATTTACCGCAACCGCTCTCGCCCACCAGGCCCAGAATGCTGCCGCGCTGCACCGAAAGACACACATCATCCACCGCGCGCACCACCTCGCCGGTGGTGCCCCAGGTATTGCGCACCGGGAAATGCACACTCACATGCTCTAACTCCAGATATGCCATGTGCGTGCATTGTAACAGAGAAGCCACCGGATTGCAAATGGCAAATGCCGCATGCGTGTCCCAATGATTTGGGACACGTGGATTTACGATTGATAATTTACGATTTACGAATTGAAAGTAAGCGGCTTTCCGTCTTCGTTCCTGCGGAACTACGCCGAGACAGGACGCC
>JAFVQN010000137.1 GCA_017504805.1 Akkermansia sp.
TCCTTGAGTTCCTTCTGCTGCTTGCGCTGCGGGCGGATGAGGAGGAAGTAGAAGATGATACCGATAAGACCGAAGGTGATGAGCATGCTCATGGGGTCACCCTGCTGACCGGCGGCGGCTTGGGCAATGTAGATGGCGTTCATTGTATGTCGTTTGCTTGGTAACGCGAGATGAAGCTGCGCTTAAACGCAGCGAATTCACCGGCTGCAATGGCACTTCTCGCTTGTGCCATGAGCCGCAGGTAAAAGTGAAGGTTCTGGAAGGAGAGCACGCGGAGCGCCAGCATTTCCCCGGCGCGGAAGAAATGGCGCAGCGCGGCGCGGGAGAAGCGGGTCACGTGCGGGTGCCCCTCCGGGTCCAGCGGCCTGGGGTCGTCCTTCCAGCGTTGGTTCTTGATGTGAATCGGGCCGTCCGGGGTCATGGCAATGCCGTGGCGGGCCAGGCGCGTGGGCATCACGCAGTCGAACATATCCACTCCGCGCTCAATCATTTCGAGAATCTGGGTGGGGGTGCCCAGGCCCATGGCGTAGCGGGCTTTGTTCTGCGGAAGGTAGGGGGTGCTGTGCTCGATGGCGCGCAGCATTTCCTCCTCCGGTTCACCCACAGAGACACCGCCGATGGCGTAGCCGTCGAAATCCATGGCTGCCAGTTCCTCGGCGCAGGCCCGGCGCAGGTCAGCATACACGGAGCCCTGCACGATACCGAAATGGTTCTGCAGCCCCGGCCCGCTCATGGGCTGGTGCTCGTCCACCCAGGCTTTGCAGCGCTTTGCCCAGCGCAGGGTGAGTCCCAGGGATTTTTCCGCATACTTGCGGTCGCAGGGGTAGGGCGGGCATTCATCGAAGAGCATGGCGATATCACTGCCCAGATTCGCCTGGATTTCCATGCTGCGCTCCGGGCTCAGCATCATGTATGAACCGTCGATATGGTTGCAGAATCGCACGCCCTCTTCGGTAATCTTGCGCAGGCGGGCCAGGCTCCACACCTGGAAGCCACCGGAGTCGGTGAGCATGGGTTTGTTCCACCCGGTGAAGGTATGCAGACCACCCAGATTGCGGATGGCTTCATCGCCCGGGCGCAGGCAGAGGTGGTAGGTGTTGCCCAGGATAATCTGCGCCCCCAGAGCCTCCAGGTCCTCCGGGTGCAGGGTTTTTACCGTACCCTGTGTGCCCACGGGCATGAAGATGGGGGTGGGTACATCGCCGTGCGGCAGGTGCAGGGTACCCAGGCGGGCGCCGCTCGGGTCGACTTTGTGTAAATCAAATGACATCGTTCTTCACGTAGCGGGCGGCAAAGATTGGCTTGCCCATAGCCTCCCATTGTTTCTGGAAATCAGTTTTCGGATAGAACGGCGCGTTCCATTCCTCGCGGCGGAAGAGCGGGCTGGCGTCCATGCGCTCGCACACCCACTCGAAATACTCCTCGTGGTCAGTCTTGAACAGCACCTCGCCACCCGGGGCCAGTGCGCGGTGCAGCACCGGTATGAACGAATCCTGAACCAGGCGGTTCTTGTGGTGCTTTTCCTTCGGCCAGGGGTCGGGAAAGAGGTAGTGCAGCCGGCTGATGCTGCCGGGGGCTACCATCCACTCCAGGAAATAGCGGCTTTCCACGCGCAACCCGCGCACATTGTCCAGCCCGCGGCGGGCGCTCTCATTACACACTTTGCGGATGCGCCCCAGCAACCGCTCCACCCCCAGAAAGCGCGTCTCCGGGTAATGCTCCGCCATGGCCAGCAGGAACCCGCCGTCCCCGCAGCCCAGGTCTACCTCGCAGGTGTCGCCTTCGCCGAATATCTGCGCCACGCCGTACCGGGCAAAGTAGTCATCTGGAACGAATGCCGTGTTCATCTGGCCTGCATTGTAACCAAGGAATCCCGCAAAGTCAAAAGCAATTTGAGCGTAGGACACAGTTGGAGGACAAGTGGTTTATTCCTCTCCTTTGAGTACGGTGCGTATGGGGAAGGGGATATTGATGCCCTCCCTCGCAAAGGCTGCCAGAATGGCCTTGCCGAAATCAAAGCGGGCTTTGTGGTAATCCTCGGTCCGGCACCAGGCCCCGATGTGGAGGTCGAGTGCCGAATCTCCGAAGCCCTGGAAGAGAACGGCCGGAGCTGGTGTCGTGGCCAGTAGCGGCTGCTCTTCAATTACCTTCAGCAGCACGCTGCGCACGTGCTCCAGGTCGCAGTTGTAATCGACTCCCAGGTCGAAATCGCAGCGGCGCAATGAATCACCCGTTACGTTGATGACGGGTTCCTTCACCAGGGTTTCGCAGGGAATGCGGACGGTAGAGTTATCTGCCTGGCGCAGGGTGACGGAGAGCAGGTTCACGCTTTCGACGGAGCCGCTCAGGCCGCCGGCCGAAATGAAGTCGCCCAGCCGGATGCTGCGCTCACTCATGATGAAGATGCCGCTGATGAAGTTGCTCAGTACCGTCTGGGCTGCAAAGCCGATGGCGATACCCGCAACACCCGCCGCCCCGAGCACGCTGATGAGATCCACCCCGACCGCCCGAAGCGCATGCACGATGATGAACATCCACAGCACGGCCAGTACCGCTTTCTTCAACAGCTGCCCCACTTGCCGCGGCAGGCGGTTGTCGAGCGGGCGGAACAGGAACTTGAGCGCGATACTGAGTATCACACCCACGGCCAGGGTCACGATACAGCGGAACCATCCGTATGCCCACAGTTCAGCCGTGGTCGGGAGGTCAATGACGAAATCCTTTTCCATACCCCGGATTCTAGCATACCTGCCGTTCTGTTAGCGAGCAGAAAATGCTGCAGTAACGCAGGCGCTTCACATGTGCCCCAAAGATTATGGGAAAATAGCCCTAAACGATATAAGGGCATAGTGTTCTGTGAGAAAATTCGTAGTAGGGTATCTCCCGCCTCACCATCGGCAGTAAGTATGCATTTGTGGCTCTATCGGCGTCCTGTCTCGGCGTAGTCCCGCAGGAACGAAGATGGAAAGCCGCTAACTTTCAATTTGTCAATCGTAAATTGTCAATTGTAAATCCACGTGCCCCAAATCTTTGGGACACGTGTGCGCAGGCGTTCCAGTGACCCCTTCCTGCTTTTTGGGCGTATGTCCTGCGCCGGGCTGATTCGCCTGCTGGAAACTGCCATGGCCGCCTGCGGGGCGCATGAATGAAAACCGGGGCAGGTTTTCTGACCTGCCCCGGGTATGAAATGGTGACGGTGGAGATTACACCAGCTGGGCAATGAGAGCCTCGCGGTCGCCAGGGCAGAAATCCATGGGCGGAATCTCAGGCAGCGTGTAGCAACCGGGGGCCAGTCGCATGCTGGCCCGGGCCGCAGCGACCATGACCTGGGCGGTGAGCGCCGGGTTGTTGATGCGCATCTCAAACTTGAAAATCTGGTTCTGTGTGGTGCCGGACACGCCCTTGCGCTCCATGTACACACCGTGCCCCATGTCGCGGAGGGAATCGATGTCAGCCACCTGCTTCACGTGAGTCTCATCGTGGCAGAAGTAGTCATCGGCCTTGATGGCGGCTTCCACCTCAGCGAAGTCGGCACCTTCCTCGAGCTGCACGTAGACCATGCGGCGGTGTACTCCGGAACCCGTGGGAATCGTGAGGGAGAGCGCGTCCTTCACACCCGCCTTGGAGCGGGCTACCACACTGTGGCCCATGCTCATGCCGGGGCCGAAATTGGTGTAGGTGATGCCCTTGGGTGCCATGGCCAGCATCATGGTACGCATTACAGAGTCGGAGCCGGGGTCCCAGCCTGCGGAAATGACGGAGACTGCATTGCCGGCCTGGGCCTGCTTGCCGAGTGAACGGCGCAAATCGACGATGCCTCCGTGTATGTCGTAGCTGTCGACGGTATTGATGCCCTTTGCCAGCAGGGGCAGGGCGGTTTCCTCCACGCTGCGGGTCGGAGTACACAGCAGGGCAACATCCACCTTGCCCAGCTCGGTGATGTCCGATACTGTTTTAATCCCATGTACGGGGGCACTGCCAGCGCGGCGGACGATGCCTGCCAATTCCATATCAGGCGCAGCGCGCAGTGCATCCACTGAGTACTTGCCGATATTCCCGTATCCTACGATTGCTACCTTGATCATCTTCGTGATTCTGTGTGGCTTGCGTTGTTATATTTCGGTGGCCGGATGCCTATTTCCTGCCACGGGAGTATTGTATACGATTCCCGAGGCCAACGCAAGCGCGGAATTGTGCATGATGGAATATTTTTAGAATTATTCTTATAAATGGGCCTTTCCCGGCAATTTGTTGCACGAAATGTCGTTATGCTCCGCGAGAGCGTGCAAAGAAGAAGCCCCCTCATCTCGATAAGTTTCAATTTGGCGGGCATTCGGTGAGCCGTAGGTGAACGGAATTCCGAAGCCCCGCCTACCGGCGGGGCTCACAATTCCGCGGACGCTCCGTCCGCAAACTGCTCGCTAAACTATTTATCAGGCTCATTACTCAATCTTTGGGACACGTGTGCCCCCGCCTCACGATGTGTCCCAAAGATTAAGGGAAAATAGCCCTGAACGATATAAGGGCAAAGTGTTCAGTGAGAAAATTCGTAGCAGGGTATCTCCCGCCTCACCATCGGCAGTAAGCATGAATTTGTGGCTCTATCGGCGTAAGCCGCTAACTTTCAATTTGTCAATTGTCAATTGTAAATTGTCAATCCACGTGTCCCAAATCTTTGGGACACGTGTGGCTTGTCTCTGGTGGCGGTATCGCTGGCCGCCAAGCCTTGCGATAACGAAAAAGAAGCGCAGCGATTTTCATCACTGCGCTTCCTCAGAGGCGGGAGTGGGATTTGAACCCACGAATGACGGTTTTGCAAACCGTTGCCTTAGGCCACTTGGCTATCCCGCCAATGCATAAGTGCGGGCGCAGTATATATAATCCCACCGCAAAAGTCAAGACAAAAATTAGGTATTCTTGAAAAAGATAAACGGAAAAACCCCGCAAGGCTTTATTTATCAGCACTTGCGGGGTTCTTTTTTACAAGAGCCGGATGTCAGGGTCGAACTGACGACCGTCCGATTACAAAGAGTTGTCCCTTCGGGCGTAAGTGGCTTATTATTAAATCTTTTATTTTTTAGTGACCATTTAGTGACTAAATGAACTTCTGCGGATTGTTGCTTAGGTGTATTCTTTCTCCATGATGGCGACTACGCCTTGGATGTGGGGCGCGTTGGCGGCGCTGCCTCCCATGAGGGTGCTGAGCGCTTGACCTCCCGCCCCGA
>JAFVQN010000138.1 GCA_017504805.1 Akkermansia sp.
CCAATTACACGCCGAGAAACCGCCGTATGCCATAAATGGCACGTACGGTGGTGTGAGAGGGGGCGAAAGCCCCCTACTCGATTCTCACGCACCGCGCAGGCGGAGCGTTTTCACTTTTCACCCTTTCGCGGGGCGTGAGCTTTCTGTTTTCCCCAGTGAACGCGGGATATCTGAGCTGTGCACCAAAGGGAACGAAATCCGGCTGCAGAGCAGCCGGACGATATCCACGCCTGCGGCGTGGACGATATCTGCACCTGCGGTGCAGACGATATCCAGTCGCTGCGCGACTGGACCTTGGGAGACTGCCACAATACCCGCTTGACCTTTTGCGTCAGGGCTGTAGAATAGTGAGCAAACTTAATACGAATCGACATTATGGCAAATACACATCAGTTCCAGACGGAGGTCCGGCAGCTGCTGGACATTGTGATTCACGCGTTTTACAGTGATCGCGAGGTGTTTGTGCGCGAGCTGGTTTCCAATGCCTCTGATGCATTGGAGAAGCTGCGTCTCAAGCAGCTGACGCAGGCAGACATATATGAGCCGGAGCGCGAGCTGCGCATTGCTATCACTACGGATGAGGAGGCTGGTACGCTCACGATTGCAGATAGTGGTATTGGCATGACTCAGGATGAGGTGGTGGAGTTCCTGGGTACGATTGCCCACTCTGGTACGAAGAAGTTCCTGGAGGCCATGAAGGAGAGCAAGGGCGGCACGCAGGATCTTATCGGCCAGTTTGGCGTGGGCTTTTACAGTGTGTTCATGGCTGCCGATAAGGTGGAGGTTACGACTCGTTCCTGGCAGCCGGGGGCTGCTCCGGTGCTGTGGACGAGCGATGGTCAGGAAGGCTACGAGCTCAGTGAAGCTGCTGCTGATACTCCCCGTGGTACCAGCATCAGGATTTTCCTGAAGGAGGATGCCAGGAATTTCTCCAAGGGTGATCACACCCGCTACATTCTCTCCAAGTACAGCAATTTCGTGGGCTTCCCCATTGATTTCAATGGCGAGCATCTCAATACGGTGCAGGCTATCTGGATGAAGAATAAGAAGGATGTGACACCGGAGGAATACGAGGGATTCTACCAGTTCATTGCGCATACGGAGAGCAAGCCGCTGAGCTACATGCACTTCAGTGCCGATGCTCCCATCGTGCTCAATTCTGTGCTTTTTGTGCCTGAGGAAAATCCGGAGGCCATGGGTTTTGGCCGCTGCGAGCCGATGGTGTCGCTGTACTGCCACAAAGTGCTCATCGATAACAAGCCTGAGAAGCTGCTGCCGGAGTGGCTGCGTTTCCTGGCTGGTGTGGTGGATAGCGAGGACCTGCCGCTGAATATCTCCCGCGAGATGCTGCAGGATAATTCCCTGCTGCGCAAGGTGGCCGGTATCATTACCAAGCGCTTCATCAAGCACCTGGAGGGTGTGGCTAAGAATGAGACCGAGACCTACGAGAAATTCTGGCGTACTTTCTCCCGCTATATCAAGGAAGGAATCGTGACCAGCTGGGAGCATAAGGATGCCCTGGGTAAGCTCGTGCGTTTCGAGTCCACCTTCACTGAGCCCGGAAAGCTCACCTGCTTTGAGGACTATGTGTCCCGCATGAAGGAGAATCAGAAGGATATCTACGTGCTTTATGGTGCCAGCCGCAGCCAGCTGGAGAATTCGCCCTATCTGGATGCGCTGAAGGCTCGCGGGTTCGAGGTGGGCTTCTTCACTGAAGGTGGGGACCAGTTTGTGGTGGAAAGTCTTATGAAGTTTGGTGAGAAGGATATCAAGTCCATCGACCGCGCCGATCTGGAGCTGCCCCCGCTGGAGGCTCAGCCTGACCAGCCCGGCCTGGATGATGCTGAGTCCGAGGGACTCACCTCCTGGGTGAATGATACCTTCAAGGATCGTTTCAGCAAGGTGACTACCAGTGACCGTGTGACCAGCGCTCCGGCTATTGCCTTGCAGGGTGAGGGTGATATCTCTCCGGAAATCAAGGCTTACCTCCGCGCTATGGGGCAGGAGGTGCCCGAGACGCACCCGGAGATTGCCTTTAACCCGCACAACCCCATTGTCATGAAGCTTGCCGAGCTCCGCACCCAGGATGAGGCTCTGGCCACACTGCTGGCCGACCAGCTCATCAACACGGCTCTGCTGCGTGCCGGTATGCTCGATGACCCTGCCAAGCTGGCCGATAATTCCCAGGCTCTGCTGGAGAAGCTGCTGAATAAGTAAGCGTTGTTTCCAACGCTCCCCTCATTTTTCACAGCCCATTCCTTGTCGGGATGGGCTGTGCTTGTGTCAGGATGCTACTAAAGTGGTGTTGCGTACTTCCTTTGAGCTTGCGCCCGAGCAGGGTGGGTGCTACACTGCGTGCATGTCCCGAATCGATGATCTCTTTACCTTTCTGAGTATTCCGAGTGTATCGGCCCAGGCGGAGCACGCTGCCGATGTGGAGCGCTGCGCTGATTATCTGGTTGATAAGCTGACCAGCATTGGGTTCACTGCCAAGAAGTATCTGACGGATATCCACCCGATTGTGGTGGCTCACAGCCCGAAGGTTGAAGGAGCTCCGACTGTTCTCATCTACGGTCACTACGATGTGATGCCGGTGGACCCCATCAGCGAGTGGAAGAGTAATCCGTTTAAGCCGGAGATTCGGGATGGCCGGGTGTATGCCCGCGGTGCGTCTGATGATAAGGGCGAAATCATGGCCATGATACTCGCGGCTCAGGAAGTTATGGCCGAGGATGGTGCTCTGCCGCTGAATGTGACTTATCTTTTTGAAGGCGAGGAGGAGCGCGGCTCCGCCAGCCTGTACGAATTCATGAAGCGCCCTGATGCTAAGGATCTGCTTGCCTGCGATATCATCGTGGTGAGCGATACCGGCATGGCGGCGGTGGATATTCCTTCCTTCTCGTACGGACTTAAGGGGCTCTGCTGCTTTGAACTGGAGGTCTCTGCTCCCGCCATGGACCTGCACTCCGGCATTTTCGGTGGTGCCGTGGCCAACCCCATTACCACGCTTTGCGAGATGATTGCCACGACTCACGATGCGGATAACCACGTGAGCATAGCCGGCTTCTACGATGGCGTGATGGAAATTCAGGACTGGGAGAAGGAGAGCTGGCGCCGGGTGCCCGGTATGAGCAATGCTGAACTTGCGGAGCTGACAGGTGTGCCTGAGCTCCGCACTGAAACCGGATTCACCGGGGCTGAGTGCGTGTACGCCCGCCCCACGTTTGAATTGAACGGCATTTCCGGCGGCTACGAGGGCGAGGGCTCCAAGACGGTCATTCCGACTCACGCGGTGGCTAAGATGAGCTGCCGCCTGGTTCCCGGTCAGGTGCCGGAGGAGGTCATGAAGAAGGTGGAGGCGCACTTCAGGAAAGTCTGCCCGCCCAGCGTGCGCATGAAGTTCACCCCTCAGCATACCGGCGAGGCGTATCTGAGCGACCCGAATTCCGCATACGGTCTGGCTGCTCAGAAGGCTCAGGAAATGACCTTCGGCAACAAACCTGTGCTGGTGCGCGAGGGTGGTTCCATTCCGATTATTGCTGAGGTTTCCAAGGTGCTGGGCAAGGATGCCCTGTTCCTGGGGCTCGACCTGCCTGATGCCCGCATTCATTCGCCGAACGAGAATATGCGTGTCGAAATTTTTGAGAAGGGTATTGAGATGGGCAAGAATATGCTCCGTCTCATGGCCCGCGCCAATGGGTGATGGATGCCGTTTCCATAACGGATGTACACAAGAGCTTCCCCGGTCACTGGGGCAGGGGGGGGGTGTACGCTGTCAAGGGGGTGAGCCTGAATATCCCGGTAGGCGGGGTATACGGGCTCATCGGACCCAACGGCAGCGGCAAAAGCACGGTGATGAAGCTGCTGGTGGGCTTGCTGGAGCCGGATGCCGGTTCTTGCCGGGTGTTCGGTTTGCCGGCTCATGCTCCGGCTAACAGACGCGAGATTGGCTTCCTGCCGGAGAATCCGTATTTCTATAAATTCCTGACCGGTGAGGAAACGGTGCGTTTCTACGGTCGCTTGTGTGGGTTGCGTGGAGCAGCTCTGCGGGTGCGCACGCGTGAATTGCTGGAGCTGGTGGGGCTGGCGGATGCTCGGGATCGCCGCTTGAGCGGGTATTCCAAGGGTATGCTGCAGCGCATCGGGCTGGCTCAGGCGCTGGTGCAGAATCCGCGCCTGCTGGTGCTGGATGAGCCCACTGCCGGGGTGGACCCTATCGGGTCTCGGACGATTCGCGATATCATTCTCCAGATTAAGGAGCAGGGCGTTACGGTGTTCCTCTGCTCGCACCTGCTGGAGCAGGTGCAGGAAATATGCGACCGCGTGGGCGTGCTTTACCAGGGGTGCCTCATTGCAGAAGGCTCGGTGGATGAGCTCACGCGCGATGAGCACAGCTGTGAAATTACTCTCAGGAATCCCTCACCGGAGCTGCTGCAGCAGATTCGTGAACTGGCTGGTGATGCCTGGCAGGGGAGCCGCCCGACTCGGAATTCTCTGGAGACCGTCTTCATCCGCGGTATCCGGGCCAGACTCCTGGAACAGAAAAACTCCGGCTGATGCCGGAGTTCCTTTCATTATTCTGACTGGCCTGTCAGTGGGTTCATGAGCGGGCTGAGTGCCTGCATCAGGGCTTCAGAGCCGTAAGCACTGTTCATGCCCAGCCGGATAATGGCTTCCATGAAGGTGTTGACTGTCTGCCGGACTTCCTGCACATTGATGTGCTGCGGCATCTGGGCCTCGACGCTGGCTGTGGGCTGCGGTGCGCTTTCGGCCTTGCGCTGCAGTTCCTGCATGCGCTGAATCTGGCTGCTTACCTGTGCTGCTGCGGCGTCGGCACTGGCCTGGTCCGTTATGCCGTTCAGGGTGGTGGTCAGGTCTTTGAAGCTCTGGATGACTGCTTTAGCCAGGTCTATCTGCTCCTGGAGTTCTGCGCTGGGGACTTCCGGGGGGGCCGATGCGCTGTCCGTTCCCATGCTGATATCTGCCATGGCCAGTGGCATGACGGCGATTGCGGCGGTAAGAAGATAGTTTTTCATGCTTTTGCGATGTCTTTTTCTGCCCATTATGTTACTATCGTAGCCTGTGCTTTGTCAATATTCTTCTCCGCCTGCACATGCAGGAAGAAAAAAAGTTAGTCGTAACGAAAAAAAGTCTTGCATAATGGTGGGAAAAATGATAAATTGCCGTCAGAAATTAGTCTAAACTAACATAAAGAGAAAGGAAGCAGCATGAAGACAACAATAACGAAGATACACGCACGAGAAATACTGGATTCCCGCGGAAACCCGACGGTGGAGGCCGTGGTCGAACTGGCGGGAGGTTCATATGGGCATGCCTCTGTACCGAGCGGGGCATCGACCGGAGAGCACGAAGCCTGCGAGCTGCGGGATGGTGACAAGAGCCGCTACCGCGGCAAGGGGGTGCTGAGGGCGGTGGAAAGTGCCAATACCGACCTGGCCGCAGCGTTGGTGGGCATGGATGCCACAGAGCAGATAGCAGTGGATGCCCGCATGCGCGAAGTGGATGGCACACCGAATAAGAGCCGGGTGGGAGCAAATGCCGTGCTGGCTATTTCCCTGGCTACGGCGCGGGCAGCAGCCTGGGCCACCGGGCAGCCGCTGTTCCGCTATCTGGGCGGTCCGAATGCGCACATTCTGCCGGTGCCCATGATGAATGTCCTGAATGCGGGGGCGCACTCAGATGCTCCCATCGACTTCCAGGAGTTCATGATTATTCCGCGCGGCCTTCCCACATTCCGCGAGGCTCTGCGCTGCGGTGCCGAGGTGTTCCATGCTCTGGCCGGGGTGCTGCGCCAGAAAGGGCTGAGCACTGCCGTAGGTGACGAGGGCGGTTATGCTCCTGCTCTGCACAGTGCGGATGAAGCGCTGGACACCATCGTGGCGGCTATAGAGAAAGCCGGTTATGAACCGGGCCGGGAGGTGGCGCTGGCGCTGGATGTTGCCAGTTCGGAGTTCTATGATGCCGAAAGCGGGCTGTATGTATTCAAGAAGAGCACGGGCGATAAGCTCACCGCCAGGCAGCTCACCTCGTATTATGAGGAGCTCATCAGGCGCTATCCCATCATTTCCATCGAGGACGGCTGCGCCGAAAACGACTGGGAGGGCTGGAAGCACCTTACTGATACAATAGGTGACCGCTGTCAGCTGGTGGGCGATGACCTCTTCGTGACCAATGTGGATTTCCTCCGCAAGGGAATAGAGCGAGGCGTGGCCAATTCCATTCTTGTGAAACTGAACCAGATTGGTTC
Organism: Akkermansia sp.; assembly: GCA_017504805.1. GTDB lineage: Bacteria > Verrucomicrobiota > Verrucomicrobiia > Verrucomicrobiales > Akkermansiaceae > Akkermansia. The sequence goes on from JAFVQN010000138.1 coordinate 6,269, forward strand.
GCTGAGCGAAACTTTTGAAGCGGTGCGTCTGGCGACCACGAACGCGTACACGGCGGTTATTTCCCACCGCAGCGGTGAGACCGAAGATTCTTTCATTGCAGACCTGGCAGTGGCGACCAACGCCGGTCAGATCAAGACTGGGTCCCTGTCTCGCGCCGACCGGCTGGCGAAGTACAACCAGCTCCTCCGCATTGAGGAAAAGCTGGGCTCCGCCGCCCGCTACGGCTGCTGACGCAACTTTTCAGTTTCCCACACCGCGGACTCATTGTCCGCGGTGTTTTCGTCGGCCGGTGCGGCCTGAAATGGAAGCTGTGCCCTGTATATATCATATATAGAACAGCTGGGGCTAGCTTGCGGTCTGCACCTGTAACCATGAAAAATGACTCGAAAACACCAGGCAAGGGGGGTCAGCTTGCCAGATTGGGTGTATTTACTCTGGCCATGATTAATGTTTCGGCTATTGTGAGCTTGCGCGGCTTGCCTGCAGAAACGACGTATGGGCTCAGTTCGGCGTTCTACTATATTTTTGCGGCGCTGTTTTTCCTGATGCCGGTTTCGCTGGTGGCGGCGGAGCTGACGACCGGGTGGCCGCAGAAGGGTGGTGTGTTCCGCTGGGTGGGCGAAGCCTTCGGGGCTCGCCTGGGGTTTCTGGCCATCTGGTTGCAGTGGATTCAGACGACTATATGGTTCCCGACGGTACTGACTTTTGCTGCTGTTGCGCTTGCTTTTGTGGGCCCGAATCAGAGCTGGGACCAGGCGCTCGCTGCGAATAACATTTATGTGTTGATTATTGTGCTTCTTGTGTACTGGACGGCTACTCTCCTGAACATGCGTGGCATGAAGACCAGCGGTGGCATCACGAAATGGGGCGCTCTGGTCGGTACGGTGATTCCCGCGGCATTGCTCGTTCTCATGGGGATGGTTTACTGGGGGCAGGGGAATCCTGTCGATATCAGCTTGCAGGCCCGTGATTTCATCCCCGATTTGTCGAAATTCAACAATATTGTGCTGGCTGCGAGTATTTTCCTTTTTTATGCCGGCATGGAAATGAGCGCTGTGCATGTGAAGGAATGCGAGAATCCCAGCCGTGATTATCCGCTGGCTATCGCCATCGCTTCGGTGTTGACGGTGTGTATTTTTGTGTTCGGCACGCTGGCTATCGGCTTTATTATCCCGCAGAGCCAGATTAACCTCACGCAGAGTCTCCTCATTGCCTTCGACCGCTTGTTTGCCTACTTTGATGCCTCCTGGCTGGGGTCGTTGATGGCTGTATGCCTGGCTTTCGGTGTTCTGGCTCAGGTGGTGGCCTGGGTAGGTGGCCCTTCCAAAGGATTACTGCAGGTGGGCTGCGCGGGGTACTTGCCGCGTTTCATGCAGCGCACGAATAAGGCCGGTGTGCAGGTGGGTATTCTCATTGTTCAGGGTTGCGTGGTCACGCTGCTTTCGGTTTTGTTTGTTGTGCTGCCCAGTGTGCAGACGGCGTACCAGGTCATTTCGCAGCTCACCATCCTGCTCTATCTCATCATGTATATGCTGATGTTTGCTGCGGGAATTTACCTCCGCTATGCAGCTCCGGATGTGCCGCGCGCTTTCCGCATCCCCGGTGGTAAGACACTGGGCATGTGGCTGATTGGCGGACTGGGTATGCTGGGCAGTCTCGTGGCTTTCATTTTCAGCTTTATTCCGCCTGGTCAGATTCCCGTGGGCAGTCCGGTTGCATACGTCGGCATCCTGATAGCCGGTGTGGTGGTTTTTGCCGGTCTTCCGTTCCTGATTTACGCCATGCGGCGTCCCGGCTGGGCAGACCCTGATGCGGTGGCGGAGTTTGAGCCTTCTCCTGGGAAAAAAAGAGGTGATGACCGTCAGGAACAGCCCGGGGGCTCATTTGCTCCCGGGCTGTTCGGTGAAAATAAAAAAGCTTGACAAATTTCTGATATTTCAGAAAATAGGCTCATGCAGCTGAGTGAGACGCAGATGAAGTTTATTCGCCGCTGGGGCGATATGGGTACCCGCTGGGGTATTCCGCGCTCTACTGCCATGCTGCATGGTCTGCTGTATGTGGCGGCAACACCGCTGACGGCGGAGGAAATGTGCGAGCTGCTGCAGCTGGCTCGCTCTAATGTGAGTACCAGCCTGAAGGAGCTGGAATCCTATAATCTGGTGTACCGCGAATCGCGACCGGGCGACCGGCGCAGTTTCTACCGGGCGGAGGCCGACGTGTGGGAGATGGCCCGCCGCATTCTGGAAGAGCGCCGCCGCCGTGAAACGGCCGGAGCTGTGCAGGCGGTGGAGGACTGCCTGGCAGCCGCAAAGGAGGAAGGCGATTCGCACACGGCTGCCCGGATGGAGGCGATGCAGGAGCTTCTGCAGACGGCTGAAAATGTGGCGACTGCGGCTCAGCGGTACAATACTTCCGTGTTCCGTCGCGCAGCTCTCATGGGCAGCAAGGTGCTGGCTCTGATTTCCAGACTCTGAAATTTTTTTCAACCATAATTTCGCAAATTACAGAAATATGAAAACATTGGCCGTAACAGGAGTTCTGGGGTACAGCGGGCGATACATAGCCGGGGAAGCAGCGCGGCGCGGATGGCGCGTGGTGGGGCTCACTAACTCGGCGGGGCGGCTGCCGAATCCCGAGGGGTACGAACTGCGCCCCATGCCATGGAGCAGCCGGGAGAATGTGCTGGAGGGGGTGGATGTGCTGGTCAACACCTACTGGGTGCGATTCAGTTATGCCGGGGCCGGGCACGCTACGTTCAGTCATGCAGAGGCTGTGGAGAACACGAAGCTGTTGTTTGACGCAGCACGTCGCGCCGGAGTGAGCAGGGTGGTACATACCAGCATCACGCAGCCGGACGCTGCCAGTCCGCTACCCTATTTCCGCGGCAAGGCAGAGCTCGAGTCGGCGCTGGCTGCCACCGGGATGCCGCACAGCATTTTGCGCCCGGCCATCCTGTTCGGCGATACACCGGCAGAAAGCATCCTTATTAACAATATGGCGTGGACCCTGCGGCACCTGCCAGCTGTGGCTACGTTCGGCTGGGGGAGTTACGGTCTGCAACCCATACATGTGCAGGATTTTGCTGAGTTGGCGCTGGCTGAGGCAGAGCAGATCGTTCCTCAGCGCATCGTCAATGCCGTGGGGCAGGAAAGCTTCACATTCCGCGAGCTATGGCGGGAACTGGCCCGCAGTATGGGAATATGGCGCCCCGTTGTGCCGGTTCCGGCAGCGCTGGGGTGCCTTGCTGCGGGGATTCTGGGTCGCATTGTGGGCGATGTGATGCTCACCCGCGATGAGATTGGCGGCCTGAGCGAAGGCCGGCTGGCTGTGCCGGGGCCTGCCGTGGGTACCCGCCGCCTGAGCCGGTGGCTGCGTGAGAATGCCGCCACCCTGGGCCGTGAGTACGCCAGCGAGCTGGCCCGGAGGCAGTAAGATGCTTGTTTCTGGGCAAAACCAATCCCCCGTTCCGTTGAGGGCGCGGGGGATTGGCTTTATCAGCGGTTCAAAAACGGCTTAGCCGCGGTTTTTGAGCTGGGGGAAGAGGATGATGTCGCGGATGGAGCTGGCACCGGTCATGAGCATGCAGAGGCGGTCGATGCCGATACCGATACCGCCGGCACTGGGCATGCCGCTTTCCAGGGTTTCCACGAAATCGTAGTCAATCTTCTGGGTGTCCTCACCGGCCTGGTGCTGCAGACGCTCCAGCTGCTCCACGGGGTCATTCTGCTCGGAGTAGCCGGGGCAGAGCTCCTGGCCGTTCATGACGAGCTCGAATACATCCACAACGCTGGGATCCTCGGGGTTGGCTTTGGCCAGGGGAACCAGGTCACGGGCCACGTGGCATACAAAGAGCGGGTTGGCCTGCTTCTCCTCCACCAGTTTCTCGTATACCTGCTGGGTCACATCGGTGTCATTCAGATCATCGCCAATCTGCACATGCAGTTCGTTTTCGGCGCGGCTGCGGCGCTGTTCCGGGGTGAGGTCGAACCAGTCGGCTCCGGCCACTTCCTTCACGAGGTCGTTGTAATCAGCGCGGCGCCAGGGGCGGGTCAGGTCAACCGTCCAGCGCAGGTTGCCGTTGTCATCGTACTGGTCGAACTTCAGCGTGCCGAACACCTTTTCGGCCACAGTGCAGATCATTTCCTCCATCATGCTGGCCATGGTTTCGTAGTCGCCACCGGCCTCGTACACTTCCAGAACGGTGAATTCCGGATTGTGGCGGCGGTCCACTCCTTCGTTGCGGAAGTTGCGGTTCAGCTCGAACACCTTGGGGAAGCCACCCACCAGCAGGCGCTTCAGGAAAAGCTCCGGAGCAATGCGCAGGGTCACCGCCTTCTTCAGTGCGTTATAGTATGATTCAAAAGGCTTGGCGGAGGCTCCACCTGCGATATCCTGGAGCATGGGGGTCTCCACCTCGAGGAAGCCGCGGTTGATGAGATACTGGCGGATTTCCTGCACGATGAGCGAGCGCTTCACGAAGCGGTCGGCGCTTTCGGGGTTGCTCATCAGGTCCAGGTGGCGGCGGCGGTAGCGCAGATCCATATCGGCCAGGCCGTGGAACTTGTCGGGCATGGGGCGCAGTGCCTTGGAAAGTACTTTGAAGCTGGCCACGCGCACAGAGGGTTCACCGGTGCGGGTGATGAAGGTTTCGCCTTCGATACCAACCCAGTCGCCGCGCTCCAGAAGCTTCCAGAGAGACCAGGTTTCCGGCTCCATGGACTTCTTGGTCAGCATGCACTGGATGGCACCGCGTACATCACCCACAGTGAAGAACTGGGTGTTGCCCATATCGCGCAGGGCGGTGATGCGACCCAGGAATTTCACCTGTTTACCTTCCTCGAAGTTTGCCTTGATTTCGCCCGCGTTCGTGGTGACGTCGAAACGCCCACCATAGGGATTCACCCCAAGGTCGCGAATCTTGCCCACCTTCTCGCGGCGCACGGCAATCAGTTCCTCCTCAGAGGAACCCGGAGCGGTATTAGCAGGTGTGTTTTCAGACATAGCGCGGCAATTATACGCACTTTTTGCTGAATTTCCAGCCTAAAAATGCAAAAAATGCAGAGCATGAACTCATGGAGTATAAGCTTTCAGCTCCGCCTTGCGCTCCTCAACACCCCGGCAGACTCATTGATGAAAAGTCGGGGGTGCATCCGCCTGTATTTTGAAGCATTGGCAGAGGCTGGACAGGATGACACCCAGCCCGCCGAGGCAGAATAAGCCGCCGCCACCGATGAGCAGCTGGAGGATGAGCAGTCCCTTTGGCGGCAGAATCTCCATGCGGAGTGGATTCTCCGGCAGGTAGGCAATCTGAGCCCTGCTGCCGGGGGGCAGGTAGTAGTCTTGTTCGCTCTTAATCTGCTGGGGGCATCCCCGGGTATCGGTGAAGCTCATGACCGGGTAATAATGCGTGCGGCCTGGTTTGTGCTTTTTTCCGCGGCTGCCTGATTCAAGGCGGATGAGTTCCACCACCGTGGCTTCAGTCTGCACGCCCTTACCCAGCACATGCTGGCGCTTGCCGTAGCTGCCCCAGGAGAAATAGATGGCGGCGCTGCCAATCAGGATGAAGAGAAGACCGACGAGGACGCCGCCCATCATGTTGGTGATTTTGCTGTTCATGGGAAGAATAGGGGGATTCAGCGCTTTTTGAAACAGCGGCGGATGGTGGTGATGAACATGCCGGTGCCTACCACGAAGAAGAGGCCGCCCCCGCCAGCTATGAGCAGCAGCACCTGCATTTTGGGGGCAGGGATTATTTCGAAATGCTCCGGTGCTTCCGGCAGATAAGCAATCTGCGTTCTCGTACCGGGTTCCAAATCGTAGAAATCGGAATCGCCCAGGTGGCGGGTAATCTGTCGGGACTGCCCCTGTGCATCAGTGAAGCTCACAACGGGTGTGTAGCTTGTTGCTCTGCTGCCGGGATGGTAATCTCTGATGAGTTTCACCACCGTGGCTTCTGTGCGGAGCCCGTGGTCCAGCACGTGTTTGCGGGCGGCGTAGAAGTTCAGGCAGAAACCGCCTGCCACCGCTCCGATGAGAATGAACAGCAGGCTGACGATGAAGCCTTGCAGCAGAGTGGCACGCCTGGAGTAGATGGCCTGGCTCATGGGGGGCTATTGTTCCTTCGTGGCACAGGGAGCGGGAAAATCAGGCTGGGAGCAGGCCGCGGGCATGGGCTTCGGCGGTGGGGCCGGAGGTGCCGAGCATGCGGACAAGCTCGGCAATGCGGGCATCGCCGCCAACTTCTTCGAGCCGGGAGACGGTGCGCCCCTCTGCTGTCTGGCCTTTGGAGATGAGGTAGTGGTGGTCAGCCAGGGCAGCGACCTGCGGGAAGTGGGTGATGGCGATGACCTGGTGCTCGCTGCCGAGCTCGCGCATTTTCATGCCCACGGCGCGGGCGATTTCGCCGCCCACGTTGGCATCAATTTCATCGAAGATGAGCAGGGGGGTATCATCCTGCCGGGCAAGGGCGCTTTTCAGCGCGAGCATGACGCGGGCGAGCTCACCGCTGGAGGCGATGAGCCGCAGGGCTTTCTGCGGTTCGCCGGGGTTGGGCCCGAAGAGGAAGTCCACCTCCTCCATGCCCTGCGGGCCGGGCTCGGGCAGGGGGCTGAGCTGTGCGGTGAACAGCGCCTGGCGGAAGCCCAGGTGGCGGGCGTGGAGGAGGAAATCTTCCTCCAGCCGCGGGGCGGCGGCTGCGCGGGTGGCAGAAAGCGCCTGGCCTGCCTGCAGCACCGCAGCCCGGCAGCGTTCCTCCTCTGCCTGCAATTCCTCCAGCCGGGCTTCGCGGTTGCCGATGGTATCGAGCTTGGCGCGGCAGGTTTCCAGGTGCTCGGTGATGGCCTCGAAATCGGCTCCGTACTTGCGTTTCAGATTATCCAGCAGGGAGATGCGGTTTTCCAGCTCGGCCAGTTCGGCGGGGTCGCATTCCAGTGTTTCAACGTAGTCCTGCAGGTTGGCAGCCAGGTCCTCGGCGGTGTCGATGATGCTTTCCAGACTTTCCAGCCAGGGGGCGGTGGTGGCATCCAGCCGCTCCAGGTCGCGGCCGCTGCGCACCAGCTGGTGCAGGGTGGAGAGCAGGGAACCCTCTTCTCCATCCACCATCTGGGCCATGGGCAGGGCCGTGTCGCGCAGGCGGTTGGCATTTCGGGCGCGCTGCCAGCGGGCTTCGAGCCCCTCCACTTCCTCGGCGGTGAAGGCGGCGCTTTCGATTTCCTCCACCTGGTGGCGCAGGAAGTCGAGCTCGCGTTCGTTGGCCATTTCGCTTTCATGCAGGGTGCGGTAGGCGTGGCGGGCATCCAGCCAGGCGCGGTAGGCGGCTTGGTAGGCGGCCAGGGCAGGGGCGTTTTCGGCAAAAGCATCCAGCAGGCAGAGCTGGCGCTCCTGCGAGGTGAGGGAGCGGTGCTCCTCCGGGTGGTGCATGTCGACAAGCCCGGAGCCGATGCGCTTGAGTAGCTGCAGGGTCACGGGGCTGCTGTTGATGAACTGGCGGTTGCCGCTGGTCGTGACCACGCGGCGGATGATGAGCAGTCCGTCCTCGCAGGGCGGCACGCCGCTTTCCTCCAGCGCGGCATTCAGCGCGCGGGTGTCGCGCAGCTGGAAGACGGCCTCGATACTGCACTGCGTTTCCCCGCTGCGGATGAGGCTTTTATCCGCCCGCTCCCCCAGGGCCAGGGAGATGCCGCCCATGATGACGGATTTGCCGGCCCCGGTTTCGCCAGTGATGCCCAGGAATCCCGCGTGGGGTTCCCAGCTGAGTTCATCGACCAGGGCCAGATTCCGTATCTTGAGCAGGGTGAGCATAATTTATCTTTGCGTTCTGCCGGAGATTATGCCATAATGCGCATGGAAATCAAAACCAAAAACAGATGCTGAACGTACTTTTCCTTGGCAGCGGCACTTCCACTGGGGTGCCCGTGATTGGCTGCGACTGTGAAGTCTGCCGCTCCACCGATTCGCGCAACAAGCGCTGGCGTTCGTCGGTGCTGGTGCGTTCGGCTACCACCACACTGCTGGTGGATTCCTGCCCGGATTTGCGGGCTCAGGCGCTGCGCCACCATCTGACGGCGATAGATGCGGTGCTCTATACCCATGAGCACCTGGATCACACGAGCGGTTTTGATGAGATGCGCGCCTTCTGCTGGCGGCGCACCGAGCGGCTGCCGCTATATGCTGGCACCAGCTGCCTGGCGCACCTGAAGCGCATGTTCGGCTGGGCTTTCGATGAGGGCAATACCTACCAGGGATACATCCGCCCTGCGGCGCATGACCACGCAGGACAGCCCTTCACTGTGGGCGATATTGAGGTGACGCCCGTGCCGGTGATGCACGCCACGGTGGAGACCTTCGGCTACGTTTTCCGCTGCGGCGGGGTCAGCTTCGGTTACATCCCTGATATCCAGGAACTTCCGGAGTCATCTGAGCCGCTGCTTGCCGGGCTGGATGCACTTGCGATGGATGGCCTGCGCTACCGCCCGCATCGTACCCATTTCTGCGTGGATGATTCCGTTCAAGCCATGCGGCGGCTGAAGCCCGGTCGCGGCTATCTGACCCACGTGGGGCATGAGGTGGAATATAACGCCTTGCGCAGTTACCTGCCGGATTTTATGGAACCAGCGTATGATGGCCTCGAGCTTGTGCTGGCTTGAGCCCGGTACTGCTTACCATACGTAACGCGGTACCGCTCCTTTGCTTTCAGGTGACAGCCGGGGTGAAATGTGCTCTAATGGGCAGCGGCAAGAGCGCCGGGCTGTTCCAATTCTGCTTCGCGGAACAACAGTCGCTGGCTCCACGCGGCCCCGACCCCTCATCCGCAGGGTAATCACCAGCAGCCGATTTGCCATGAAACCAACTAACCGCATTATATTACAACTATGGCAGATATTGAAAGCAACTACCAGATTAAGTATTCCGAAAAGTGGGGCTCCTACCTCCAGCAGGAGGTTTCCCGACTTGATAAGTACGTGACCGTGGAATCTGGCCTGACCGGTAAAATGGCCGCGTTTGACCAGTATGGTCTGCTCACCTTCGATGAGAAGACGACCCGCATGCAGAGTACGTCTCTTTCGGAGGCCCCCACCCGCCGCCGTGTGATTCATCCCAAGATTTTCACCAAGGCGGTCGGTTTTGATGAGTTCGATGCCAAGAAGCTGGCCAATATCGACGTGCCGGTGAGCAAGACGATTGAAAGTCTGCGAGCTGCCGCAGGCCGCTGCATGGACAAGGTCATGATTGATGCCTTCCTCGGCGATAACTTCACGGGAGAGAATGGTACCGAGTCTGTCGCGCTGCCCTCTTCTCAGATTATTGAGGAGGACTTCGTGGAGAGCGGCAGTGCTGTGGAAAGCAACCTGACCGTGGGTAAGCTGCGCCACGCGCTGACCATTCTGCAGAAAAATGAGGCCTGGAGCGATGAACGCCGCGCCTATGGCGATGAACTCGTGCTGGCTTGCTCCAGCAGCCAGATTAACTCTCTGCTGCAGCAGCAGGAGGTCTCCAGCTTCGACTACAATGCCGTGCGTGCTCTGGCTGAAGGTCGCCTGGATTCCTTCCTCGGTTTCCGTATCATTCGCACCGAGCAGCTCCCGGTGGATGATCTCGGCGTGCGTTCCTGCATCGCCTGGGTCAAGAGCCGAGCCCAGTTCGGTATCTGGGATGATTTCAAGGTGAAGCTCTCTGTGCGCGATGACCTGGATGAAACACTTCAGATTCGCGCCAAGTTTGCCTGCGGTGCCACCCGCCTGCAGGAGGAGGGCTTCGTGAAGATTCTTTGCGCAGAATAAGCGCTGAACGAGAGAAAGGGAACGAAACTGACCCCCCGGTGGAGAAAATCCACCGGGGGAATTGTTTTCTTCGTCTTTTATGCTTGCAAAAGCAGGGGGATGACGTTAGAATGCCCCCTGTACGAATGTACTCAAACTTCCAAGATATCATGAAACCTACACTTCTTGTTCTCGCAGCAGGTATGGGCAGCCGTTACGGTGGCCTCAAGCAGCTTGACCCCATGGGGCCCAATGGTGAAGTTATCCTCGATTACTCCGTTTACGACGCCATTCGCGCCGGCTTCGGTAAGGTTGTCTTCATTATCCGCAAGGATTTTGAGGAGGCTTTCAAGAGCCAGGTGGGCGCCCGTTTTGCTGGCAAGATTGAGGTGGACTACGCATTCCAGGCTCTCGATGACCTGCCCGAGGGGTATAGCGTTCCCGAGGGTCGCGTGAAGCCCTGGGGGACTGCTCACGCTCTGCTGGCAGCCCGCAATGTGGTGAATGAGCCCTTCGGCGTGGTGAACGCAGATGATTTCTACGGTGCCGATGCTTTCCAGAAGGCTGCCGACTTCCTGACCTCTGCTCCCGTAGCCGATGGTAAGGAACATTATGGTATGATTGGTTATCCCCTGAAGAATACCCTTAGCGACCACGGCGATGTGAACCGTGGTATCTGCGGTATTCAGAACGGCTACCTCGACAGTGTTGAGGAGTACACCAAGATCAAGACGGAAGAAGACGGCGTGTGCCGTGGTGACAGCCTGAGCGGCGAGCGCAAGCCCGTGAATCCCGAGGAGCTCGTTTCCATGAACTTCTGGGTGTTCCCGGCCAGCTTCATTGGTCAGATTCAGGACCACTTCAACCGCTTCCTCGCAGCTCACGGCTCCGAGCTGAAGAGCGAATGCTACATCCCCACCGTGGTGGACGAACTCATCCACAACGGTAAGGCTGATTGCAGCGTTATCAAGACCACTGCCAACTGGCTCGGTGTGACCTATCCCAGCGACAAGCCCGCTGTGGTGGAAAGCATTGCCAAGCTGGTGGAGGAAGGTGTGTACCCCGCAAAACTCGGTTAAGCTTATGTTCAACCTCCAGAAAATCGCAAGCCTGTTCGATATCCGCGCTGATTATGTGTTCGGTGAGCCCTACGGCTCCGGCCACATTAACGATACGTTCCGTATCGAGGTGGAGCAGGCAGGCCTGCGCCTGCGTTACATCCTGCAGCGTGTGAACAGCAACGTGTTCCGTCAGCCTATCGGCCTCATGGAAAACGTGAAACGCGTGACGGATGAAGCCCTGCGTGTGCTGCTCGAGGAAGGCTGCAAGGAAGCCTACCGCCGTACCCTCACCATCGTTCCTGCCAAGGATGGCAAGCCCTATGCTCAGGACGATGAGGGCAATGTGTGGCGCGTCTACCCCTTCATTGAGCGAGCCCGCACATACGACATGATTGAAAACCCCGGCCAGTGTGTCGAGGTAGCCCGTGCTTTTGGTAACTTCCAGAAGCTGGGTGCTAATCTGCCCGGCGCTCCGCTCTTTGAGACCATTCCGGATTTCCACAACACGACCAAGCGGTTCCAGAACTTCCAGAAGGCCATAGCTTCCGATCCTCTGGGTCGAGCCAAGAGTGTGCAGAAGGAAATCGACTGGTACCTCTCCCGCGAGGCTGATTGCCACAAGGTGGTGAACTACCTCGCCAGTGGTGAGCTGCCCCTGCGCGTAACCCACAACGATACCAAGCTCAACAATGTGATGCTTGACGATGTGACCGGCGAGGGTATCTGCGTGATTGACCTGGACACCACCATGCCTGGTTCCGCCCTGTACGACTTCGGTGATATGATTCGTACCTCCACCTCTCCCGCTGCGGAAGATGAGAAGGACCTCTCTCTGGTCACCATGCGCATGGAGTACTTCGAGGCTCTGGCCAAGGGGTACTGCGAAGCTGCTACCTTCCTTACCCCGCTCGAGAAGGAACTGCTTCCGTTCTCCGGTAAGCTTCTCACCATGGAGTGCGGTATGCGCTTCCTTACCGACTATCTCGAGGGCGATACCTACTTCAAGATTAAGCGCCCCGAGCACAATCTCGACCGCACCCGCACCCAGATGGCCCTCGTGGAATCCATTGAGGCCCAGATGGACGAGATGATGAAGGTTGTGGACAAGTATTAATCGGTAAACAATACCTTGATTCCGGGTTCCGGTCGGCTGTTTCGGTCTGACCGGAACTCTGTTTTATAGAGAAAAAAAGCCTGAAATTCAAAATATACGCTTGCCAGAGCCCGAATTATGACTATAATAACTGCTCACTCAAAAATGAGCGTATGAGTAATAACTTAGCTGAAAGAGCTCTGAAATACCACGAGCAGCCACGCCCCGGAAAACTGGAGGTGCTGCCGTGCAAGTCCTGTTTCTCTATTGATGACCTGACGCTTGCCTATTCTCCCGGCGTGGCTGTGCCCTGCATGGAGATTGCCAACGATACTTCCGTGACAGGTCGTTACACCAACAGGGGTAACCTGGTTGGCGTTATCAGCAACGGTACTGCCGTGCTGGGCCTTGGTAACATTGGTGCCCATGCTTCCAAACCGGTGATGGAGGGCAAGGGGCTTCTCTTCAAGATATACGCCGATGTGGACGTGTTCGATATCGAGCTGGATATCAAGAAACCAGAAACGCTTATTGAGGTCATCAAGACTATGGAGCCCACCTTTGGCGCCATTAATCTGGAGGATATCAAGGCTCCCGAATGCTTTGTGGTGGAGCAGCGTCTGCGTGAGGAGATGAATATTCCCGTATTCCACGATGATCAGCACGGTACCGCCGTGATTTCCGGTGCTGCTTTGCTCAATGCTGCTCACCTCACCGGTCGCCTGCTGCAGGATATGCGCTGCGTGGTCTGCGGCGCCGGCGCTGCTGGTATTGCATGTGCCAAGTTCTACATGGCCCTGGGTATCCGCCGCGAAAATATCTTCATGTTTGACTCCAAGGGGCTCATTCACACGGGGCGCCTGGACTTGCACCCCACCAAGGCTATGTTTGCCCAGAGTGAGGATTGTACGCTGGAGGTTGCCCTGCAGGGCGCCGATATTTTCCTCGGACTCTCCAAGAAGGGACTCCTCAAACCTGAAATGGTCAAGAGCATGGCTCCCAATCCCATCATCTTCGCCTGCGCTAACCCAGACCCCGAAATCACCTACGATGAGGCGAAGACTGCCCGCCCCGATTGCATCATGGGTTCCGGTCGCAGTGACTGGCCCAACCAGGTGAACAATGTGAGCTGCTTCCCCTACATGTTCCGCGCTGCTCTGGATATGGAGGCTACCAGCATCAGCGAAGCTATGAAGATTGCCGCTGCCCGCGCCCTGGCCGACCTTGCCCGCCAGCCCGTGCCCGCCGAAGTTGTGGCTGCGAACGGTGGCGTGTCCCTGGAATTTGGTCGCGACTACGTGATTCCGAAGCCCTTCGACCCTCGCATGATTGAGTACCTTTGCCCCGCTATTGCTGAGGCTGCCGTGCTCTCCGGCGTGGCGCGTCGCCCGCTTCCCGAGCGTGAGGCCTACACCGCTGAACTCAAGGCTCGCGTGGCCAAGGTGCATGAACGCACTCATGCCCTTGTAGATAGCTACAAGGACTGATTTTACACGAAATCTCAGCACTTACAGTTTCGGAGCGCAGGTGTAAGCCTGCGCTCCGTTTTGGTTCGGCACAGAAAACTCAATATTCAGGTTATCTTTATCTAAAAATGGGCATTTTCGGCAACTTCAAGGTAAGCGGTGTTGCTCTGAATAAAAATGACGATTTTTTATTTGATTGAAAATCTATGTATTATGGAGAAAATGGAATATTTGTGAGAAAAATATCAAAAATACGCTTGACGCCAGAAATGGTCTGTGATAAACTCCGCCCACGCCCTGCTACAGGGCAGCCCGAAAAAGAGAGCGGTAAGCCGCTCGCCGGCCGGGCGAGGCAATTTTCCAAAGTATGACTTTCCGAGGCGCCGGGGGCTGCTGAAAAGTGGTTCCACTGGCTCAACAACCTGCCAGGCGGGGCGCCGGAGAGGATAAAGAGAGGGAAGGAAAAGGTCGTGACGCGTGCCGTGGCCTGCGCCGGGATGAAGTTCTCCGGAACTTCGGAGCGGGGTAACACGGCACTGTCAGAATTGGAATGAGCTAACAAAAAAAGCCAATTCTGATGGTCCAGCAATTTCTTAAATTATATATTATGGAGAGTTTGATTCTGGCTCAGAACGAACGCTGGCGGCGTGGATAAGACATGCAAGTCGCACGGAGTGCCTTCGGGCACTGAGTGGCGCACGGGTGAGTAACACGTGAGTAACCTGCCCCTGAGACAGGGATAGCCCCGGGAAACTGGGATTAATACCTGATAGTCTCGCAAGAGTAAAGCAGCAATGCGCTTGGGGAGGGGCTCGCGTCCTATTAGTTAGTTGGCGGGGTAACGGCCCACCAAGGCGATGACGGGTAGCCGGTCTGAGAGGATGTCCGGCCACACTGGAACTGAGACACGGTCCAGACACCTACGGGTGGCAGCAATCGAGAATCATTCACAATGGGCGCAAG